>DATMQX010000069.1:0-3484 GCA_035567055.1 Solirubrobacteraceae bacterium | reverse complement strand
CGACATTCTCCCGACGCTCGTTCGGGAGTACTCTTGGTGCAGCTTGCTTGGTCCGACGGGGCGGAAACTCTACCTTAGCCGCTCCGTGTCTGCATGTGGAGACACTAGTCGCCCTGCGACTGGGCGGGTAAGTTTCATCGCTCAATCACTTAAGGGGGCTACCTCATGGCGCTTTGGAAAGATACGAACACCGGAACCGCTTCCGCACCTCCCGGCCCGGGCGTGGCCAGCGCGCCGCCGGCGCGGGAGCCTGAGAGGACCAACGTAGCGCCGCTCAGTCCGGACGTTCCGCGCCGGCCGGCACCGCGTCAGGAAATGAAGGAATCCATCCTCTCCGCCGATCTCACCATCGAGGGCAAGATCTCGGGATCCGGCCACGTGCGCATCGCCGGCCGATTCAAGGGCGACGTGCAGGTCGACGGCAACGTGAGCCTTGACGCGGGAGCGCGCCTTGAGGGCCACGTCAAGGCGAGCGTGGTGAGCGTCGCTGGCGAGCTCATCGGCAACATCGAGAACGCCAAGCGCGTCGATCTCCTCGAGACCGGCGTCATCAACGGTGACGTCAAAGCGGGGGCACTCACCGTCGCCGCGGGCTCGCGCATGCGCGGCCAGGTCGAGTTCGGTTACGAAGGCGAGGCCCGTGCCAAGCCTGAGAGCAAGAGCTTCGGCAACGCATGAGCGTCGCCGCGCGCGCGGATGCCTTGGGTAAAACGCGCACCTGTCCACACTGCAAGGCGACGATCCTCGAGAGTCTGACGATCTGCCCGGGGTGCCTGCACCACCTGCGCTTCGACCAGGAGGCGGCGAAGCGGCAGGTGGCGGCTGCCTCGGCGCTGCGCGTGGAGGGCGTGCTTGCGCACCCCGCGACGGCCACGGAGCCCTGGGAATACTTCGTCGTGATCGCCGTGCGCAACGAGCGTGGCGAGGAGGTCGCGCGGCAGGTCGTGAACGTCGGCGCGCTCCGCAACGCCGAGAAGCGCACCTTCGCGCTCTCGGTCGAGGTCATGTCGCAGCAGGCCGTGGTCGCATCCAATAAGCCCGTGGCGCCGCAGCCTTCGGCTCCGGCACCGCGAGCGCCAGCGCCCAAGGCCCCGCCCGGTGTCATCGCGAAGCCGAGCCCCGGCGGCGCAATGCCGCAAGGCACTGCGGGGAAACCGCTGCCAGGCAGGGCGACGGCTCCGCCCGGTGCGACGGTGGGGCCGGGCACGGGCGCCACGGTACCGGGAGGAGCGCCGGGGAAGCCGGGACCGGGGATCCCGCCGCCCTTCAAGCGCTGAGCGGTCCGGGCGTTCTCAGAAGCTCTGCTGGGTCGTCACGAGGAACTGGATCCGGCGGATCCTGCCATCCGCGGTCTCGAACGGAAACGCCACGTCCAGGTGGATGACGTTACCGAGCCCTGAGCGGGCATTGCCGATGCGGAGCCCAAAGCCTGCGTCTTTCAGCGCGCCGAGCGAAGGTTGGGCGAGCGCCGGCTCGCCCCAGGTGCGCCCCGCGTCGAAGAAGATCGCTCCGCCCACGCGCCAGAGCCGGAACGGAAACCAGTCGGTGAAGTAGCGCTGCTCGATCGTGAAGAGGCCGCGCGCGGTGCCGTCCTGATAACGCAGGGGATAGCCGCGCAGGCCGTTGTCGCCCCCGAGCAGCACCTGATTGTCGAGGTCGAGCCGCCAGCCTTTGGTACCGGTGAGCGCCGTGTAGAAGAGCCACTTCGAGCTCTGCTCGAGGTAGTAACGGACCGAGGCGTCCGCCCGGCCGTTGTAGAGCGTGCCGTTCTCGATGCGTCCCGAGAAATCCCCCGCCACGAGAAGCGTCGAGCCATCGCTCCGGTAGCCACGGCCGGCCGTGCTCTGGATCGTGAGGGCGCTCCGGCTCGAGCCGAGCGACGTATCCGCCCAGCCGACGCGCAGCGTGGCAATGGTACCCAAGTAGAAGTCCTCGGTTCTCAGGATCTGGTTGTGATTCCAGAGCCGCACGTAGTCGTCGGCGACCAGGTCATACTCCACCCAGGGATAGAGGAAGCGGCGGTCCTCGGGCAGCACCGTCGCCCCGGTCCATCTGCTCACCGGCGAAAACTGATGCTCGTCGTAGGTGACGCCGGTGGACAAGCGCTGCACCCAGCCGCTCTGCAGTCCCGGAGACCAGCCGCCATAGAGCGAGACGTAGTTATGCTGATCGTGGAACTGGTCGATGATGTTGCCGCGGTCGTAGAGCGAGTCGGTTTGCGAGTCGTTCAGGGCGCCGATGCCGCCCGCGAGCCGCGTATCGAGTGCGTAGAACGGATGATTGATCGATAGCTCGCGCTGGTGTCCGTCGCTGTTGTCGCCCCAGGCGAGGCCGGCTGCAGTCCAGCTGCCGAAGGCATGCGTGTTCGAGACCGCGAACAGCGATTGGGTCCGGTCGACGTTCCTGGTGTGGCTCACCGCGAAATCGGTCCCCGAGCCGATGAAGTTGAGCTCCTCGAGCTGCACGCCGGTCGAGTTCGTGCCGCCGCTCCGCGAGAAGTTGAAGCCCGGATTCAAGGTCCAGACGTCGCGGGTCGTGACGCGCAGGTCGACCTTGCCGTCGTGATACCTCACGGGGCGGATCCAGGCGTCGTAGAAGTAGTTGTTGCCGCGCAGGATGCGCTCGGTCTCATCGATCAGGCGGCGCGAATAGGGATCTCCCGGCCTGAAGAGGAGTTGGTGGCGGATGACGCTCGCGCGCGTCTTCCAGTGGAGGTGATTGGCGAGCCGGAACAGCCAGTAGTTGTCCTTTGGATCCTCGAGGTTGAAGATGTTCTGGTTGTCGACGAGGATCTCGCCGATCACGGCCTTGGAGTCCTCGAGCTCCGCATCGGATGGAATCCCGGGCGTCTCGGGTGGCGGCACGCCGACCGGGAGCGGCGGTAGCGAGAGGGAGTCCACCGCGGGGGCATCCGCGGCGCGTGCGAGCACGGGCACGAGCACGAGGGCGATGAGATACGCCGCGGCCCGCGGCCGCCCGGCGCACTGAACCCCCTGGCGACCTAGCCACCGCATCCTGTGCATCCGCCCATTGTGCCCCGGCGGTACCGGCTGCGGGGGGAGCAGGTAGCAGTTCGAAGGCGACGTCGCGGAAAATGTGACTCACTGCCTAGGTTGGCGCGTGAAGGGAGCGTCGGGATGAGACGACAGAAGAGCCCGCGGTTGGCCGCGGCACGGGCGACGATGGGGATGCTCTGCGCGGTGGGCGCAGTGCTCGCGACCGCCGCCGGCGCGGCGCGCGCTCAGACAGCGGCCGCGCCGGGTGCAGCCGCCGCCGGACCAGCCCCTGCGATCACGGTGTTCGCGGCCGCATCGCTCTCGGACGCTCTCAGCGAGATTGCGCGTGTCTACGGCGCACGGGGCGCTGAGCCCGGGGGGAGCTCGCCGCCACGCGTCCTCGTGCGGACCTCGTTCGCCGCGAGCTCGGTGCTCGCCAAGCAGATCGAGGCGGGCGCTCCGGGCGATATATTCCTGTCGGCGGACAC
>DATMQX010000068.1:0-9867 GCA_035567055.1 Solirubrobacteraceae bacterium | reverse complement strand
CCCGCACCCATGAAGCTCAGCTCGTCCTCGACGCTCGTATTGCGGGCGGCAAGCGCGCGCAGGTGCTCGTAGACCTCCTGCTCGGGCACTCCCTCGGGCAGGTCGAGCGCCCGGCGCAGGCGTACGGCCTCCGGAATCTGGCGGTCGAAGATCTCCTGCACCGAGCCGACCCCGATCGCGCTCAGTATCGCGTCCAGGTCCGCGTCTGTGGTGGCGGTGTAGCGACTCAAGTACCAGTCAATCTAGCCGGAGAGCGTCGCCATGTACGACCGGGCATCCAGGAGCGCATCCTTCTCGGCGGGATCGCCCAGACGCACCTTCACCAGCCAGCCCTCGCCGTAGGGGTCTTCGTTGATCACCGCGGGGTTCGCGGCTAGCGCCTCATTGACCTCGATGATCTCGCCGGACAGCGGTGCGATCACGTCGGAGACCGCCTTCACCGACTCCACCTCGGCGTAGGGAGCGTCCTTGGTTATCACCGTGCCGGCAGCCGGTGGCTCGAAGAAGACGACCTCGCCGAGGGCGTCCTGGGCGTACCAGGTGATCCCCAGCGTGGCGGTCTCGGGGTCCTCCGAGTCGATGCGCGCCCAGTCGTGCTCGGGGTGGAACAGCAGGTCGGAGGGGTAGCTGGCCTCGGCCATTCACGGGCCCTTTCTGTAGAGCGGCTTCTCCTTGATCACGGCCGGGCGCATCTTGCCACGAACGTCGATCTCGATGCGCTCGCCGACCGACGAGCGCGCGGCCGGCACGTAGGCCAGGCCGATGCCCGCGTTCAGGCACGGCGAGAACGTGCCGCTCGTGACTTCGCCGCCACCCTTCACCGGGTTGTGCGCCCGCGGGATGCCGGGTCCGTCGATGACGAAGGCCACGAGCTTCTCCGCTGGGCCGGCCGAGCGGACGGCCCGCACGGCGTCGGAGCCGATGAAGCCCGTGTCCTCCTTGCAGCACCAGCCGAGCCCGCCTTCGATGGGTCCGCGCTCGACGGTCAGGTCGTTACCGTAGAGGTGGAAGCAGGCCTCGAGGCGCAGCGTGTCGCGCGCCGCGAGTCCGCCGGGCACCGCGCCGCGGCGGACGATCTCATCCCAGATGGAGGGGGCATCCTGCGGGCGGCACAGCAGCTCGACGCCGTCCTCACCGGTGTAGCCCGTGCCGCACACGAGCGTCTCGGCGCCGCGAAGCCGGCGCAGGGCGGCGGTCATGCGGGCGGGCAGCGGCGAATCGGACATCGCCTGCACGATTTCCCGGGCGCGCGGTCCCTGGACGGCGAGCATCGCGTAGTCGTCGATCCGATCGCTGACGGACACGTCCTGGGCGCTGCCCACGTGGGCGAGAAACCACTCCAGGTCGCTCTGGTGGTTGGCGGCGTTGGTGACCGTCAGGTAGCGATCGGCGTCCAGCCTGTAGGTGAAGAGGTCGTCGAGCACGCCACCGTCCTCGCGGCACAGCACGCTGTACTGGGCGCCGCCGATCGGGATCTTCGACACGTCGTTCGACAGCAGCCGCTGCAGCAGCTCGAGTGCCCCCGGCCCGCCCGTTTCGATCTCGCCCATGTGGGAGACGTCGAAAACGCCGCAGCTGCGCCGCACCGCCAGGTGCTCGGGCTGCACGCCCTCGTATTGGACGGGCATCTCCCAGCCGGCGAA
Organism: Solirubrobacteraceae bacterium; assembly: GCA_035567055.1. GTDB lineage: Bacteria > Actinomycetota > Thermoleophilia > Solirubrobacterales > Solirubrobacteraceae > Palsa-744. Next base: position 8,224 of record DATMQX010000068.1, on the reverse strand, counting down.
CTCGACGAGCGTCGCCCCCGCGGCGCGATGCTGCTCGAACAGCGGCGTTCTGCGGAGGGCAGGCGGCGCGGAGGACATGGCCGCAGGCTAGCGGCCTGGCAGGCCGCGGCACTTTCGGCGGGGCTTCGCGAGTGACTCATGGGCCACCCGGCCTCTTCAGCGACAGCTAGCGCAGGAACGGCGGGACGTCGATGTCGTCGTCGGAGATCTCGAGGTTCGAGCGTTGACGGTCGGAGATGCGCGGGCCGCGGTCCGGCCTCTGTGCGCGCGTGTCGCGGCGCGCCGAGCGGCCGGGCCGGTGATCGAACCCGGTGCCGATCACGGTCACGCGCACGTCCTCGCCCATGCCCTCGTCGATGACCGCTCCGAAGATGATGTTCGCGTTCGGGTCGGCGGCTGCCTGGATTATCTCGGCGGCTTCGTTGACCTCGAACAGGCCGAGGTCTTTGCCGCCGGTGATGTTGAGCAGGATGCCGGTCGCTCCGTCGACAGACTCCTCCAGCAGCGGCGAGGAGATCGCGGCCCTTGCCGCTTCGGCCGAGCGGTTCTCCCCGCCCGCTGAGCCGATGCCCATGAGGGCGGAGCCCGCGTCCTGCATGATCGTGCGCACGTCGGCGAAGTCCAGGTTGATCAGCCCGGGGATCGTGATCAGGTCGGTGATGCCCTGCACGCCCTGGCGCAGCACGTTGTCGGCCTCGCGGAACGCGTCGAGCATCGACGTGCGCCGCTCGACGACGGCGAGCAGCTTCTCGTTGGGAATCACGATCAGCGTGTCGACGACGTCGCGCAGGCGCTCGATCCCTTCTGTCGCCTGCCGCGCGCGCTGGGTGCCCTCGAAGTCGAAGGGGCGGGTGACCACACCGACGGTCAGCGCTCCGATCTCGTTCTTGGCGATCTCTGCGATCACCGGAGCGGCGCCGGTTCCCGTGCCTCCACCCTCGCCGGCCGTGATGAACACCATGTCGGCGCCCTTCAGCGCCTCCTTGATGTCATCGCGCGACTCCGAGGCGGCCGCCAGGCCGATGTCGGGGTCGGCGCCCGCTCCGAGTCCCTTCGTCGACTCGTGGCCGATGTTGAGCTTGATGTCGGCGTCGCACATCGCGAGCGCCTGGGCGTCGGTGTTGGCGGCGATGAACTCGACGCCGCGCAGACCCGCGTCGACCATGCGGCTGACGGCGTTCGTGCCGCCGCCTCCCACGCCCACGACCTTGATGACCGCCAGATAGCTGCCGCTACTCTCCATGATGGTTCTGTCCGAAGCCTTCAGTAGGAATTCAGGGTTCGCAGCATACTGGTCGCGGAACCGCCGGGATGTGCACGTTATGCAGGGATCTTCGCCCTGTCAACGAGGACGTTCAGTCTCGCAACTTTCGTTGCATTTTGCGGGACTCTCTACCAGTACATGAGAATTGCCGGCGACCGGCATGAACCTCAGGTATAGGTCTAGGGTCCTTTCGTAGTGGGAGTAGTGCCGCTCGCGGGTTCTTCTGATTCGGCTGGCGTGGCGGCCGCGGAGTTGGACGAGCCGCCTTCGATGGCACCCGACGGGCTGTGCGCTTCGGAGGCTGGACCGCTGGCGGGTTCGCTGGCGCCGGAGGACGCTTCCGCGCTCTTGGGCCCGGCGAGGCGTTCGGCGATCGCTGCGATCGCCCCTTCCGAGCCGGCAGCGGACGTCGCTCCAGCCGATCCCGAGGCGCTCGATTCGGAGCTGGCGGCGGCTGAGGGCCGGATGCCCGAGGGGAACCCGGCGGCGGGATGCTCCGGCACGCGCACGTCGACGTAGGAGGCGCCGGTGGAGCTCGAGTCGGCGAGCACGCGAGCGAGCGACAGCCACTTCGCATGCGGTCGCGTCGCATCCCCGAAATACGCGAGCAGGCCGTTGCGCATCGCCACGGTGAGACCGCTCGGCCCGGTGAACACGCGCGCAGCAACCCTGGCGAACGGCCCGGGGGCCGCTCCGAGGACGTTCAGGGCGCCGAGCAGGCTCGGGTCGCCAACCCGCGCCCCCGCCGCGGGAGCGGAGCTTCCGGTCAACGTCGGGAGGCCGCTCGAGAGGAGGGCGGGTCCCAGCACGACGCCGTCGGCCGCGACGGCCGTGCGCGTGCCGGCCGCCAGCAGCGCCGCCACGGGCAGCTGCTCGATCACCCGGATGCTCAGCCCGTGCGGGAGGCTCGCCGTCGCGTGGACTTCGCGCACGACGGCGAACGGCGCAACGGCGGCGCGCAGCGCGCCCACGTTCACGTCGAGCGTGCTCATGTGGCGGGCGGCGCCCGTCAGGGCCGCTTCGATCGCCTGCGCCTCGGCGCCGTGCAGGCCGCTCACGCGCACGTGCTGCACCGACACGAACGAGGAGTGGCGCAGCCACATCCAGCCGCCCGCGAGCAGCGGCAGGCACACCAGGCATGCCAGCAGGGTGGCGCGCAGACGTCTGTGGCGCGAGAGGGCGCCGAGCAGCGCGAGGCGTCGTGTGCCGTGCCGCCGCGCAGCGCGAGGGATACGGGGCCCACCGCGGGCTCTCGCCGGCGGACGGCCGGAGCGAAGATGCTCTGGGGAGGACGGAACGGCGGTCAGCGGTCGGGCGAGGCGGGCGAGCGGGAGTCGACCGATCAAGGATCCTGCGGCGCGGTGGCGGGCCATCGAGGGTCTGTTCGACCTCGGCAGGCAAACCCCTACAACCAGGGGAAGCGCACCTCCCCCAGCGTCTGCACCTCGGGCTCGAGCTCGACGCCGAACCGCTCCAGAACGCGACGGCGACCCTCGGCCATCACGGCGAGGACGTCGGCCGTGCTCGCAGTACCGGTGTTCTCGATGAAGTTCGCGTGCTTGGGGGCGAAGCGCGCGCCGCCGACCGCCAGCCCGTTGCACCCTGCCTCGGCCAGCAGCAGTCCGGCGCTGCGTCCCTCGGCCCGGGGGTCGTCCGGATTCTTGAACGTCGAGCCGAAGGTCCTGATCCCCTGGGGCTGGGCGTCGTGGCGCAGCGCGCGCAGCTCCGCCAGCGTCGCCTTGACCGTGTCCGGATCCTCGGGGACGAGCGTCAGCCTCGCGCGGGCAACGATCTCATCCTCCGCGAGGCTAGAGCGCCGGTAGCCAAGCCCCAGCTCGGCGGCGCCCCGCCGCTCGGTCCCGGAGGCCGTCATCAGCAGCACCCAGTCGAGCACCCGCTCGAGCTCGCCGCCGTAGGCGTTCGCGTTCATGCGCACCGCGCCCCCGACGGTCCCCGGGATGTTCACGCCGAACTCGACGCCCGAGAGGCCTGCGCGCGCGGCGCGCGCCGCGACGGCGGGCAGCCGCGCGCCGCCGCCGCACACGATCGCCGATCCCTCGACGGTTATCGCCGCCAGATCGCGGTCGAGCTTCAGAACGAGCCCAGGCACGCCCTCGTCGGCCACGAGCAGGTTCGAGCCGGATCCGACGACGCTCAGAGGGGCGCCGCGCGAGGACGCCCAGGCGAGCAGCTCGGCGAGCTCGGCCTCGCTGCCGGCGCGCGCGAAGAACTCGGCCATGCCCCCCGTGCGAACCGTCGTCAGCCGCGCGAGCGGAAAGTCCCGCTCGACGGCCGGCGATGGCCTACTGGAGCTCATGGCGCCACCGGCCCGGCAGCGTGCGCGCGAAGGGGTGTGCCCGCCAGGCTGCGGCCGAGCTCATCGACGTCGCCGGCGCCCAACACCAGCACGATGTCCCCCTCGCGCAACAGCGCACGCAGCGCCGGCTCGGCATCGGCGAACGTGGGCAGCCAGTAGACGGGCCTGCCGGCCGCGCTGTCGGCGGCGGCCTCCGCGATCATGAGGCCGCTCACGCCGGGGTGATCCTCGGGGCGCTCGCGTGCCGGATAGACGTCGAGCACCGCGATCACGTCGGCCTCGGCGAGGGCGCGACCGAACTCGCGGGCGAGCAGCTGGGTGCGCGAGTAGAGATGCGGCTGGAAGACGGCCACGAGCCGGCGGTGCGTGAACGTGCGGGCCGCGGCGAGCGTCGCCGCAATCTCGCTCGGATGGTGGGCGTAGTCGTCATAGAGGAGCGCGCCCGAGGGGCCCCTGCCCAGCGGCTGGAAGCGCCGTGCCGCGCCGTGAAAGCCGGCCAGGCCGGCGATGGCGCCATCCTCCCCGGCGCCAGCGAGCCGGGCGGCCTCCAGGGCGCCGACGGCGTTCAGCGCGTTGTGGGCACCGGGCACCGCCAGGCGAACGTGATGGCCGCGCCAGCTGAAGCTCGAGCCCCCCGGGGTGAGGGTCACGCCGTCAAGGTCATACGGGGTTACGGCCCCCGCGCGCAGCTCGAGCAGCTCGGGACGGCCCCAGACGACGGCGGATTGCGAGCGGGCGAGGAACTCGGCGAACGCTGCGCGCAGCTCCGCGAGCGATCCGTAGCTCGAGTGGTGATCCAGCTCGACGTTGGTGAGCAAGGCGATCTCGACGTTGAGGCTCAGCATCGAGCGGTCCGACTCGTCGGCCTCCACGACGAGCCATTCCCCCTCCCCCCACTCGGCGTTGGGCAGCTCGCCCCCCACGGCTCCGCCCACGAGCCACCCGGGTCGCAGGCCGGCGCCACGCAGGGCGTGCACGATCATCGAGGCGGTCGTCGTCTTGCCGTGGGTGCCGGCGACGGCGAGCGTGCGGCGCAGCGCCGTCAGCTCCGCCAGCAGCTCGGCGCGCGGGCGCTCGGGGATCCCCCGCTCGCGGGCCGCGCGGCGCTCGACGTTCTCCTCCGGAACGGCCGAGGAGTAGAAGACCTCGACGTCCGGGCCGCTGGGAACGTTCTCGGCCGCATGACCGACGTTCGCCTGAAGCACTCCGTCCGCGGCGAGGCGCTCGAGGTAGGGACTCCAGCTGGCATCGGAGCCGCTCACGCGAGCGCCGAGCGCGTGCGCGGCGCGCGCGTAGCCGCTCATACCGGCGCCCGCCACGCCGATGAAATGCAGGCGCCGCCCGCTCCACGGGCCGGCGGTGGCGCTCATCGCGCGGCAGCCTCGAGCAGCTCACCGGCCACGTCGCGCGCAGCCTGCGGACGGGCGAGGCCGCTCGCCGCCGCCGACATCGCCGCCAGGCGGGTGCGGTCGGCCAGCAGCGCCGCGACCTCGCTCGCCAGCCTCGCGGCGCTCAACTCGCCGTCGGCGATCGCCACGGCGGCGCCCGCCTGGACCATCCAGCGAGCGTTCGCGCTCTGGTGATCGGCGGAGGCGTGCGGGTAGGGCACGAGGATCGCCGGCAGGCCGCGGGCGGCTATCTCGAACACCGATCCGCCGGAGCGTGCGACCACCAGGTCGGCGGCGGCGAGCGCGCCGTCGAAGTCGGCCAGGTCCAGGTAGTCGCGCAGGTCATAGCCGGGCGCGAGATCCCGTCCGGCGAGCTCGGCGTAGTCGCGGCGCCCGCTCACGTGCAGGACGTGAAAGGGAGCGCTGGCGAAGGCCTCCGCCGCCGCGAGGTTGATCGAGCGGGCGCCCAGCGAGCCGCCGTACACGAGCAGGCACGTCTCCTGCTCCCCGATCCCCAGTCGCGCGCGGGCCGCGCGGCGATCGAACGTCGGCGCTGCCACGGGCCGTCCCGTGACGCGGTAGCGAGGGCCATCGCGGCCGGCCAGGGGAAAAGCCAGGCAGATGCGCCTTGCGAAGCGCGCGAGCAGGCGGTTCGTCAGTCCGAGGTGGCTGTCGGCCTCGGTGAGCACCAGCGGGGTGCGCAGGCTGACGGCCGCAAGGCCAACGGGCGCGGCGACGTAGCCCCCGCCCCCCATGACCGCGTCCGCCCCGAGCTCGCGCAGCAGCGTCCGTGCGCGCGGGAGCGCACGCACGGCCCGGGCCAGCGCCCGCAGCGCGCGCAGCGGGTTCGAGCGGCTGAGGCCCTCGACCGCGATCGAATGCAGCGGGAATCCCGCCGCGGGCACGAGCTGTGCCTCTGCGCGCTCGCCACCGATGAAGGAGACCTCGGCCCCCTCAGCCCGCAGCGCTTCGGCCACCGCGAGCGCCGGAACCACGTGCCCTGCGGTCCCGCCGGCGGCGATCACGATCCTCCTCGGCGCTGCGCTCACCGCTCCATCGTGCCGGTTCGCGCGCGCGCACGTCGCCTGAGCGCCGCCGTGACGGCGCGACGGCGCGCACGTGCGCGGTGCCGCCGGAGGCCACGTTCAACAGGAGTCCCATGGCGGCCAGCATCACGATCAAACTGCTCGAGCCGTAGGAGACGAACGGCAGGGGCACGCCGGTGAGCGGCGCGAGGCCGAGCACCGCGAACACGTTGAGGGTGGCCTGCGAGAGGATCAGCGCCGTCACCCCGACGGCGATCAGCGCGCTGTCGAGGCTGCGCGCAGCCTTCGCCGCCCGCAGACCCGCATAGGCGATCAGTCCGTAGAGGAACAGCAGCGCGCAGACGCCGATCGCTCCTAGCTCCTCGGCGATCACCGCGAGGATGAAGTCGGTGGGGGCCTCCGGCAGGTAGAAGATCTTCTGTACCGACTGTCCGGGGCCGACGCCGAACAACCCCCCGGAGCCAATCGCTATCTGGCCCTGTACGGCCTGGAAGCCGGTCGAGGAGGCGTGCGCCCAGGGGTCCAGGAAGGAGGTCAGCCGCGCCCGCGCGTAGGGCCGCGCGACCGCGTAGAGCAGAACCAGCCCGAGCACCAGGCCTGCCAGGATCGCGAGCTTGCGCATCGGGATGCCGGCGGCCACGAGCAGCGCGCTGACGGTCAGGGCGATGACCATCGCCGTGCCGAGATCCGGCTGGGTGAACACGAGCAGGCAGGCGGCGCCGACGACGATCAGCAGCGGTTTGGTCAGCTCCTTGAGGTCGTGCACCCGCTCGGGGCGCCTTGCGAGCAGCGTTGCGGAGTAGAGAACCAGCGCGAGCTTCATGATCTCCGACGGCTGGAACTGCAGCGGACCGGTGCCGAGCCAGCGACGGGCGCCGTTCACACTGACGCCGAGATGGGGGACGTGGACGGCGAGCACCAGCACGAACGAGATGGCGAGCAGCGGCGCGGTCAGGCTCTGCACCCGCTTGACGCCGTCGCGGGCGAGCACGCGCATAACGATCAGGCCGAGCGCTCCGTAGACGATGTACTTGACGAGGTAGCCGCTGCCGGACCCGTGGCCCTGAAGCACGGTGGTCGCGGACGAGGCGCTGTAGACCATCACCGCGCCGAATGCGAGCAGGCAGAGCGTCGCGGTCAGCAGGATGCGGTGCTCGAGCGAGTGCTCCACCGCCGCCTTGCGCCGACGGCCCGCCGCCCCGTCAGCGCGTGATGGAGGGGCCCCCGCGGTGCGGGGTCGCCGGGCTGCGGCCGATGGCATCCCAGCTCATTTCGACATCGGCGCGGCGAAGCCTCTCGGCTGGGCCAAACCTCGCCGGCGAGAACCGGGTTGTCGGCGACGCCACGGTCGTCGGCGACGACCCGGTCGGGCTCAGGCGGCGGAGGCCTGCGGCTGCGGGGCCGGGGCGCCGCCGTTCTGCGTGCTCACGTCCGCGGCAGACGGATCCGTCTGCCGTTCGCCGATCGCCACCGCGGCCGCGGAGCCGAGCGCGCCGGCGAGGAGCTGCGCGACCGCCCATCGGAGCCCCGCCCGTCGCGTGCCGAGGGCCTCGTCGAGCGACAGCCTGCCCGGCCCGAGATCGGTGATCGCGAAGACCACGGCCAGCAGCACCAGGTTGTACTCGTAGCCGCCTTTGCTGACCCACGGCCCGTTTGCGGCGTGGACCTTGCGGATCGCCGTGATCATCGTTCCGCTAAGCATGGAGGCCCCTACTGGCGTCAGCAGGCCACCTGCGACGAGCGCGCCGCCCGCGGTCTCGCTGAGACCGGCGGCGGTCGCATGCGCCCTGCCGGGCCTGAGTCCCATCGCCTCGAAGCTCTCACCGGTCGCCCGCAGCCCGTGGCCTTCGAGCCACCCGGCGAGCTTCTGCAGCCCATGGCCCATGAAAAAGCCTCCTACGACGAGGCGCAGCGCTGCCAGACCAAGCATTGGAAGACCTCCAGCGGAAGAGTTTGCCGTTCGCGGGTTAGCTACCCGCCTGCGCGACGATCGACGCCCGCGCCGCTTCTCACATTAGGCCGATGGGCCATCAGCGCACGTCAGATGCCCCTGCTAGGCGTGGCGCGTGCGCACTTTGGCTTGCCAGTGCGGATTCTCGGGCCATCGGGCAGGGTGGGCGTCGAGGATCTCACCGCGCGGCTGACCTCGGCGGGGGAGCGCTGACATCGACAGTTACCGCTCCCGGACCGCGTAGGTCAGGTGGGTCAC
>DATMQX010000067.1:0-8640 GCA_035567055.1 Solirubrobacteraceae bacterium | reverse complement strand
TGTCGATGTTGAGGCGCAGGGCGGCATAGGTCTCGGTGGTCGAGTTCTTGGCGACCCCGTCGATGTCGAGATAGCCGTCGTACTGTCCTCGCACGTAGTGCTTGGGGTCGGCCGTCTCGGTCGAGCGGAACACGGCGAACTTGGCGTCCTTGAGCGTTTCCGCGTCGTTGCCGGCGGGCGCCTCCATCGCGGCGGCGGCCACCAGCTGCATGAGGTGGTTGACGACGACATCGCGCACGGCGCCGACCGGGTCGTAGAAGTGGCCGCGGTCCTCGACGCCGAAGCTCTCGGCCATCGTGATCTGCACGCAGGCGACGTGGTTGCGGTTCCAGATCGGCTCGATCATCGTGTTGCCGAAGCGCAGGTAGAGGAACTCGTCGGTGCCCATCTTTCCCAGGAAGTGGTCGATTCGATACAGCTGGGGCTCCTCGATGTATTGGTGGATCTCTGCCGCCAGGGCGCGGGCTGAGGCGAGGTCGTGGCCGAAGGGCTTCTCGACGACCACGCGCGCGTTCTTCGTCGCGCCGGTCCCGGCGAGGCCCTTGATGACCGTGCCGAACAGGAAGGGAGGGATCTCCAGGTAGAAGACAGGGCTTTGGGCGTCGGCTATCGCGCCGGCCACGCGCCCGTAGAGGGCTTCGTCGGCGAAGTCGCCCGACACATAGGAGAGCCGCTCGGCGAAGCGCTCGAAGACCTGCTCGTCGATCGTCTCGCCGCACGCTTCGATCGCCGTGCGAGCATGCCCGCGCAGCTCGTCAACGCTCCAGTCGTCGGCTGCGACGCCGACGATTGGGCAGCAGAGCAGCCCGCGACGCTCCAAGCGGTAGAGCGAGTGAAAGGTCATCACCTTGGCCAGATCGCCGCTGATGCCGAACACGACCAGGACGTCGGCTGGCTGGATGTAATCAATACTCTCGACCACGTGGACCTGTGGATACCCGATCGAGCCGATCGTGATGCGGTCGGCGAGCTGCCGGAGGGGGTGAGGCTGCTAGCGACCTCCTTCGAGGTCGGCCGCGGTCAGCTGCCGCTCGTAGGGGCCTCGGCCGGTGAGGCACGCCGCGCCGCAGCGGGCGGCCAGGTCGAGGGCATCCGCGAGGGCGAGTCCGGCGCCGAGCGCATAGGTGAGCCCGGCGGCGAAGGAGTCGCCGCAGCCGTAGGAGTCGCGGGCGTGATCGGGCGGGGGTGCCGAATCCCACCTGCCGGATGTGCCGTCCCGCCGCATATAGGTTCCCCCACGCTTCCCTTCGGTGAGGACGACAAGCTCCGCGTCGCGTCGGGCGCGGTCCGCCTCGCCGCGCTCGATGGCGTCGTCTGCGCTGAGCACGAGCGCGTCGAGCGGCACGCCATGGCCGAGCGCGTCGAGGGCGCGTGGGCTGGCGACGAGCACATGCGCGCCGCGGGCGGCCCGCAGCACGTCGAGGTCGCCTGCGGTGAAGTACACGGCGTCCATCTCCGCGAGGGAGCTCCACGGCATGTCATCCGCTCCGAGGGCCTCCAGGCGCCGGCCGAACGTCGTGATCGTGCGCTCGCCCCGGTCGTCGACGAGCGTCACGGCTGTGCGGGTGGGGCAGTCGGGGCGCCGCGCCGCATGCGCTTCGACGCCGAGCTCGCTCAGGCGCGCCACGGCAAGGCGCCCGTGCTCGTCCTCGCCGAGCGCGGTCAGGAGCATCGACTCACCCGCCAGCCGTGCAAGCTGGACAGCCGCCACGGCACCACCACCGGCCGGCTCGTCGAAGGGGTCGCTCGCATGCAGCACGTCCCCCGCGCGCGGCACGTGTGGCACGCGCGCAAACGTCACCCACTCGACGTGGCCGACAACCGCGACCTTGGGGCGGCTGGCTTGCACGGGGGCAGTGTCACACACGGCCGGCGCTAGGCTCGTCGCTGCGATGGCAACCCAAGTCGTCCTCCTCCGCGGTATCAACGTCGGTGTTCATAACCGCGTCGGGATGGCCGACCTGCGCGAGCTGCTGTCTTCGCTCGGATACGGCGATCCGCGGACGCTGCTGCAGAGCGGCAACGTCGTGCTCGGAGCCGACACTCGTCCTGAGGAGCTGGCACGCGATCTGGAGCGCGAGATCTTGGGGCAGTTCGGAGTGAGGACACCGGTCGTCGTGCGCATGCTCGAGGAGATCGCCGCAGTGGTAGCACGCGATCCGCTACGAGACGTGGTCGATCGGGACAAGCTCTATCAGGTGAGCTTTCTCTCGGCGAAGCCAAGCCCGAAGGCCATGCGCGAGATCGCGGCGATCGATTTCGGGCCTGAGCGGTTCGTGCATGCGGGCCGTGAGATCTATGCGTGGCACCCGAATGGAATTCACGCGTCCCCTCTTGCGAAGGTGCTCTCAGACAAGCGCCTGGGCGTCACCGCGACCGCGAGAAACTGGAACACGACGGTCAAGCTCTTGCAGCTCGCCCGCGAGCACGAGCAGAGCGCTTGACATTTACATATCAGGAAGGGCAGGCCACATGTGGCCTGCCCCCGGACGGTACATGTACCGTCCGGCCGGGTCGTACATGTACGACCCGGAACAGCAAAGGGATCGAGCCGCTCGGCATGCCGACCCTGCGCCCGGGTCAGTCCTCGCGCCCGCGCGCCACCCTGATCTGCGCAAGTCGCCGAGCCGGCTCCGCCTCAGCCTCGTCCGGCTCGTAGAAGCGCTCGCCGAGCGCCTCCTCAGGTATCAGCTCCTGTGGCGAGAGATGCCCGGGGTGGCGGTGTGGGCTGTCATACCCCTGCCCGCGCCCTCCGGAGCGCAGCTGCACCGGGGGCGGCGCAGCGCCGTGCTCGCGTACGAACTCGCGCGCGGCGCCGATCGCTCGCTTGGCGGCGTCGGACTTCGGCGCGAGCGACAGGTAGATCGCCGCTTGCGCGAGCGCGAACTGGCACTCGGGAAGGCCGGCGTGCTCGACCGCGGCGGCTGCGCCGGTGGCGACGGTTAGCGCGCCAGGGTCAGCGTTGCCGATGTCCTCGCTCGCGAGGATCACCATGCGCCGCGCGATGAAACGGGGGTCCTCGCCGCCTTCGAGCATCACCGCGAGGTAATAGAGCGAGGCGTCTGGGTCCGAGCCGCGGGTCGCCTTGATCCAGGCCGAGATCGTGTCGTAGTGGCTGTCGGCCTTCTTGTCGTAGTGCACGATCCTTCGCTGAAGGGCGTCTTCGGCGTGCTCGACGGTAACGCTGGCGCCCGCGGTCTCGCAGGCGAGCTCGAGTGCGCTGAGCGCCGTGCGAGCATCCCCGGCCGCGCGGGCGGCGAGCATCTCGAGTGCCTCCTCCTCGACCTGTGCCTCGCCGCACTCGCCGTGCTCGAGCGCTCGGCGTAGCAGCACGAGCACATGCCCTTCGGTGAGCTCAGACAGCTCGTAGAGCCGTGTGCGCGAGATCAGCGCGCGGTTGACCTCGAACGAGGGGTTCTCGGTCGTCGCCCCGATCAGCGTCACGAGCCCTTCCTCCACGGCGGGCAGCAGCGCGTCCTGCTGAGCCTTGTTGAAGCGGTGGATCTCGTCGAGGAAGAAGATCGTCTCGCGATCTCCAAGCCGGCGCTCGCGGGCGCGCGCGATCACGGCCCTCACCTCGGCGCGACCCGCCTCGACCGCGCTGAGCTCCTCGAACGCCGCGTCTGCACTCGCCGCGACGATCCGCGCGAGCGTCGTCTTGCCGCTCCCGGGAGGGCCGTGCAGGATCATCGAATGGGGCCTGCCCTGTTCGATCGCGGTGCGAAGCGCCGAGCCCTCGCCCAACAGGTGCTCTTGTCCCACGAACTCGTCGAGCGTCGAGGGCCGTACGCGCGCGGCCAGTGGCGCCGTCTCCGCCGGGCCGGCGACAGCCCCCTCCGCTTCGGCGGGATCGAACAGAGAGTCCATCGTCACAGTATGGTGTCCGCGATGGCTGCTGCCGGCGCCGACCTGGCAATCCCCCTCGCCGACGGCAACACGCTCGAGGCCGAGCTGTTCCTGCCGATGTCGAATGGGCCATATCCAGCTGTGCTCGTCCTGCACGAGTCGTTTGGGCTCAACGACGACATGCGCCGCATCGCCTCGCGCTTTGCCGAGGAGGGCTATGCGGCGCTCGTTCCGAACCTCTTCTCACATGGCTCGCGAATCGTGTGTCTGAGCCGTGTGATGACCGACATGGTGCGGGGAGCGATCGATCGTGAGATCGCCGACATCCTTGCCGCGCGCGCGGCGCTTGCCGAGCGCCCCGACGTGGACGCCGATCGAATCGCCGTCGCCGGCTTCTGCCTCGGCGGCGGCTTCGCCTTGATTGCCGCCACGAAGCCCGGCTTTCGCGCTGCGGCCGTCAACTACGGCGACGTGCCCAAGGACCGCGCCAAGCTGGACGGCGTCTGCCCGGTCGTCGCGAGCTTTGGCGGCCGCGACCGAATGTTCGGTCGCAACATGGCCGAGCGCCTGGAAGAGCACCTGAGCACGCTCGGGGTCTCATGCGACGTCCAGACATATCCGCAGGCGGGCCACTCGTTCTTCTCCCATCACGAGGGCTGGCAGGGCGTGCTCGCGAGGATCCCCACGCCGATGGCGGTCGCGCCCGACGAAGCCGCTTCAGCCGATGGTTGGAAGCGAATGCTCGCCTTCTTCGAAGAGCACGTGCGCGGGGATACGTCCGGCTAGCGTCTTGGATTCCCGACGCTGCCCTTCGACCTTCTCGTGGCGCGCGTACATACGAGGATCTGGGCCGGCCTCGCCTCGTCTGGAACCGAAGTTGGCGCTCACGACAGGCTCGTGGCAGCCACCGCCATGTCCGCGGGATGGCGGGTCGGGACCGCCAACATGCGTCACTTCAACCGGATTCCCGGCTTGGACGCCTTGCCTCTCCAAATGGCCTGAGCTTCCGAGCGGCCTATCGTGGGTGCGGTGAGAATCCCCCCGCGCGACCCCGAGGAGGCAACCGCCGAAGGCGCACCTGCATTCGCCGAGATTCCTGCAGCCACCAGGATGGGGGCCGTGCACCTCACCGTCTCGGACCTCGATCGCTCGGTCGCCTACTACGAACGCGTGATCGGGCTGGGCGTTCGCGAGCGAGCCGCGGATCGCGCGACGATCGGCGCAGGCGGGGAGGACCTGCTTGTGCTGGTCGAGCAGCCCGGCGCTCGCCCGGCGCGCGGCTACTGCGGCCTGTACCACTTCGCGTTGCTGCTCCCCCACCGGGCCGACCTGGCGCGCTGGCTCGCCCACGCGGCACGCGATCGGGTGGCGCTCGTCGGCATGTCCGACCACTATGTCAGCGAGGCCGTCTATCTGAGCGACCCCGACGGGCATGGAATCGAGATCTATTGGGACCGTCCACGCGAGGTATGGGAGGGCATGGTTGCCGAGCGGATGACGACACTCCCGCTCGACACCTCGAGCTTGTTTGCCGAGCTTGTGGATCCCGCCAACGAGCCGTTCGAACGGTTGCCCTCGACAGCGATCGTGGGTCACGTCCACCTGTGTGTTGCTGACATCCCGCGGACGATTGCCTTCTACAGGGACGTGCTCGGCTTCGCGCTGATGGCCTCGCTTGGCGGACACGCGGCCTTCCTCAGCGCCGGCGGCTACCACCACCATCTCGGCGCCAACACCTGGGAGAGCGCCGGCGCGGGCCAGCCGCCGTTGGGGTCCGCGGGGCTCGAGCACGCGACAATCGTGCTGCCGAGCGAGGCCGACCTCGATCGAGTGGCCGGGCGGGCCGCCGATGCCGGTCACGAGTTGGAACCGGTCGACGACAGAGTCCTCGCTCACGATCCGTCTGGCAACGGGATCGTCCTTACCGTCGGTTAGTCACGCGTCGATCCGAAGTCATCACGTCCATGCTCGGGCTCGGTCAGCGCGGCAATATCCGAAAGATCTACGGGCCTGCCGGCGGCGCGCTTCATCTTGATGAGATCGTCTCGCGAGGCGACCACGATTGGGTAGTCGCCGAGTGTTATCAGGAGCGCACGCTCGCGCAGCTGCGAGAACGGAGCCGCACCCGGAGCGTCGTGCAGAATGTCGATGTCGCCGTGGCGCGTCGCGAGTTGCCAGAGGGTTGCGCGCGGGAGTGTTTGCGCGTCGATTGCCAAGTGCTCGCTGCCTGAATTCAACACACGTGCTTCGAGTTGCTCGAGCGCGGCGGCGAGACGCTCGAGATTCTGTGGCGTTGGCGCCGGGATCAAATCCACATCGTTAGTCATTCTCACGTGGCCATAGACCTGCACGGCGATCCCGCCGATCACGATGTAGTCGACCTTATGCGCGTCGAGCGCCGCAAAAATGCGCTCCGCGTCGAGGGGCTGTGGGTCAGCCATCCTCTTGGGCTCGCCGGCCGGCCTCGGCCAGGCGTCCGGCCATCTTGTTCCAGGAGAGCGCGAGCGCCAGCCGTTCCTCGGGGGTGCGTGAGAGCGTGCTTGCCATGTGAGCTGGGTCCCAGTCGGTCGGCAGGCGGCGTCTGCCGAGGACAGGTTCCTCGCCCATCGCCAGCATCAGCTCGCGCAAAGTCGTAAACGTCGGCGACACGATCCCTCGCTCGATGCGGCTGATGGCTGCCTGTGTTGTGCCGGAGCGCAGGGCGAGTCGGCGCTGGCTCAATCCGAGCTGTTCGCGTGTTGACCGGATGAGTTGCGCAGGATTGCTGATGTCAGAAATGATATCAAGTTGCGCTACTTCACCGCGCCGAGACTTGCCCACGTGGCGGGGAGTTTGCGCGCTACGCTCGTGTGGTGCGCCCGATCCCCACAGCCCCGGTGGCCGCGGCTTCGTTGATCGCGGGCTTTGCAGTAGCAGTGAGCACTGGCTCGCGCACGCTTGGCGGCGTGGTGCTGGCAAGCGGTGGCCTGTGGTGCGTCCAGGCGTGGAGGCGCCGTCACGGCATACGTACGGCGGCAATCCTCGCGAGTGTGGGCCTCGGCGCCTTCGTCGCCTCTCACATGCTCGCGCTCGCCATCGGCGCGTGGCCTTCTGTGCTGCTCGTGTCGGCGGTTGTCGGCGTGGTCGTTTGGGCCCGCGCCGACGCCGGCCTCGTGCGGACTGCTGCGAGTACCAACTGAGCTTCGCTCCAGGGCGCCGCTCAGGGCGCCTGTGACTCCTCCGCAAGCGCCCTTCGCAGCGCCTCGTCGAATGGAGCCGGTGCGATCCCGAACGGTTCGGCGCCGCTTCGATCTGTGACGATCGTCGCGGTCTTCAACCCCTCGACGAGCGGGCGGG
Organism: Solirubrobacteraceae bacterium; assembly: GCA_035567055.1. Lineage (GTDB taxonomy): Bacteria > Actinomycetota > Thermoleophilia > Solirubrobacterales > Solirubrobacteraceae > Palsa-744. Next base: position 1,458 of record DATMQX010000067.1, on the reverse strand, counting down.
CGACGTTTGTGTCGACCGGCGTCACGAGCCCGATCCACAGCGAGGAGAGCCATGGCGTGATAAGCGGCACGGGGACCATCAGGCGCGGGCGCCTCCCCATCGCGAGTGCCATACGCTCGAGCATCTCCCCGTAGGAGAGCACGTCGGGGCCGCCGATCTGGACCTCGCGCCCGCTCGACTCCGGGACCTCCGGAGCTCTGCGCAGGTACTCGACCACGTCATCGACGTCGATCGGCTGGGTCTTCGTGCGCAGCCACGCGGGCGCGATCATCACGGGCAACCTCTCCACGAGATAGCGCAGCGTCCTGTAGGACTCGCTTTCGGCCCCCACCACCATCGCCGCGCGGAAGTAGGTGAGCGGCGGGCCGTCGCGCGCGAGCGTCATCGCCGTCTCGTGGCGGCTGAGCAGATGCTTTGAGACGCTCTGGTCTCCGAGCCCGCCGAGGTAAACCACGCGCTCGACTCCTTCGCGCGCCGCCATCCGGGCGAAGTTTCGCGCGCCATCCTGCTCGCGCTCTTGAAAGCCCTCCCCGCCGGCCATCGCGTGGATCAGGTAGTAGGCGACTGCGACGTCCCTGCCCACGCCATCCAAGCTGCCCGCATCCACGACATCGCCCTCCATCACCTCGCACCCGGCGTTCCGCAGCGGCTCGGCACGCCCCAGGTTGCGCACGAGGCAGCGAACCGGCGCCCCCGCCGCGGACAGTGCGCGCGCCAAGCGCCCGCCGATGAAACCCGTGGCGCCGGTGACCAAGACCTTCTTGCGTGGTGAACCCTTCGAGATGCTGACTGATTTACCCCCTGCGGCCATCTGCTCACCCATGTCCTTTCCGCGAGAGCTTTTGCGCACAACTATGCGGGGGTTATGACCGGGTGACCGCCCGCCTGGTCGTGGGGCTCGGGGGTGCTGTCAAGCACGTGGTATTCCTCCAGCAGCTCCTCCTCACGCTGCTTGTGCGGGAACATGAAGAACACGAGCGCCGCCCCCAGCGCGATTGCCACGATCCCGGCCGTGTAGGCCCACTGGTCGCCTTTCACAAACGATTCCCTGGCTCCCGCCGCGATCGCTTTGGCATAGGCGGGGTAGCGCGAAGCGGTGTCCGCTGCGCTCGAGAACGACTTCTCCAGTTCGGCTTCCACGCTGGTGGTCACGCGCGCTCTGTTGGGTGAGCTGGCGATCGCGCCGGCCACCGCGGCTGCATATCCGGCTGTGAGCAGCGCCCCGAAGATCGATTGCATGATCGCTCCGCCGAGGTCGCGCTGCAGGTCTGCGGTCCCCGAGGCCATGCCCGCGCGCCAGACGGGCACCGACCCCGTCAGCGAATGCGAGGCGGGGGTGCCCGCGAAGCCCACGCCCGCACCGATGAAGGCGTAGCCGAGCCCCACCTTCCAGTAGGAGATCCCCTGCTTCCACAGGAGCAGCATCGTGAGGAAGCCCAGCATGCAGAAGGCGTAGCC
>DATMQX010000066.1:0-10949 GCA_035567055.1 Solirubrobacteraceae bacterium | reverse complement strand
CGCTGGTCGGAAGGGCTGCACCAGGCCGTCGAGGCGAAGGAGCGCGTGCCGATCCAGGAGGAGAACCAGACGCTCGCCACGATCACCTACCAGAACTACTTCCGTCTCTACGACAAGCTCGCGGGCATGACCGGCACGGCGCTCACCGAGGCCACCGAGTTCATGAAGATCTACGAGCTCCCGGTGGTGCAGGTGCCGACGAACATGGAGATGGTCCGCAGCGACCGCAACGATCAGGTCTACAAGACCAAGGAGGGAAAGTGGAGCGCGGTCGTCAGGGAGATCGCCGCGCGCCATGAGAACGGGCAACCGGTCCTCGTCGGCACGATCTCGGTCGAGGTCTCGGAGCTGCTGTCCGAGCGGCTGACCCGACAGGGGGTCAAGCACACGGTGCTGAACGCCAAGCCCGAGCACGCCGCGCGCGAGGCGGAGATCGTCGCCGAGGCGGGGCAGCCGGGTGCCGTGACGATCGCCACCAACATGGCGGGCCGCGGCGTGGACATCAAGCTCGGCGGCAACGCCGAGCACATGGCGCGCATGCAGCTCGCCCGAGATGGCCTGGAGGCGGCTGACGAGCAGGAGCACGCGGAGCTGATGCAGAAGGTGCTGCCTCACGTTGAACGCACCGTCGAGGGGAACCGCGAGCAGGTGGTCGCCGCGGGCGGGCTGTTCATCTGCGGTACCGAGCGACACGAGTCGCGGCGCATCGACAACCAGCTTCGCGGGCGCTCCGGGCGCCAGGGCGATCCGGGCGAGTCGCGCTTCTTCCTGTCGGCGGAGGACGACCTCGTGCGCCTGTTCGCGGGCGATCGCATCTACCGCATCCTCGACAAACTCGGCGGCGTCGACGACGAGGGCAACGAGGAACCGATCGAGGCCGGGATGCTCTCCAAACAGATCGAGAAAGCCCAGAAGAAGGTCGAGGAGCAGAACTTCCTGATCCGCAAACGCGTGCTCGAGTACGACGACGTGATGAACGAGCAGCGGCGCGTGATCTACGCATATCGCGACGACGTCCTCGAGGGCAACAGCATCGGCGAGGAGGCGCGCGAGGAAGTCAGGAAGGTGATCGAGCGGACGATCGACGAGTACACGCCCGGCGACTTCATGGAGGACTGGGATCTGGACGGGCTGTTCACGGCGCTCGGCCAGTTCTTCCCGATCGACCTCGGCGAGGACGACCTCGACCCGGAGAGGGTCGACAGGAACTCGCTCACCGAACGCATCGTCGGGACGGCGATGGAGCTCTACGAGGCGCGTGAGCGGGAGCTCGGAGAGGAGCTCATGGGGGCGCTCGAGCGGTTCCTGCTGCTCCAGATAATCGACGAGCGCTGGCAGGAGCATCTGTTCGACATGGACTACCTGCGCGAGGGGATCCACCTGCGCGGCTTCGCCCAGATCGATCCACTCGTCGCCTACAAGAACGAGGCCTTCACCCTCTTCGGCGACCTGATGAACAGCGTCTGGTCGGATTACACGAGGATGATCTTCAACGTCCAGGTGAACGTCGAGGGCCAGAACGGAGGCGGAGCGCCGCCACCGTCCTTCACTCCGGCCGGCAGCTCCACACGCGCCGGTCGCGTCTCCTACTCGGGCCAGAGCGCGGCGGGCGCCGGTGCGCTGGCGGCCGCCGCCGCGGCGGCGGGCGCGGCCGGCGCGCAGGCCTGGGCCGGCGAAGAGGAAGGCGAAGCGCTGCCGGTCGTCGAGCAGCGGGTCGTCGACGAGGAGCATCAGGTCGGGCGCAACGACCCGTGCTGGTGTGGCTCGGGTAAGAAGTTCAAGAAGTGCCACGGCGCCTAGGACGACCGTCCTAGGGAGTAGCTGCCTGTGAGCACGATCCTGATCACGGGCGCCAATAAGGGCCTCGGCCTGGAGACGGCCCGCCGGCTGCTGGCCGACGGGCACGCGGTCTGGGTCGGCGCCCGCGACGGCGTCCGTGGGGAGCAGGCGGCCGCGGAGCTCGGCGGGCGCTTCGTGCAGCTCGACGTGACAGATCAGGCATCGGTGCAGGCCGCAGCCGCGAAGGTTGAGGCCGAGGACGGCTCGCTCGACGTGCTCATCAACAACGCGGGCATCGCGGGTGAGCGGGTGGCGGTGCCCGACACGACGGTCGAGCAGCTGCGCCACGTCTACGAGACGAACGTCTTCGGGCTCGTGCGCGTGATGCAGGCTTTCGCGCCGCTGCTTCTGCGCTCGCCCAGCCCTGTGGTCGTGAACGTCTCGAGCGGCATGGGGTCGCTGACCGTCACCACCGACCCCGAGCGCCTGGAGTCGAGCATCGTCGGGCTCGCCTACCCCTCGTCGAAGACCGCCGTGAACATGCTCACCTCCCAATATGCGAAGGCCTACCCGCAGATGCGGATCAACGCCGTCGATCCCGGCTACACCGCGACCGACCTCAACCAGCACCGGGGAATCAAGACCGTCGAGGAGGGCGCGCAGGCGATCGTATGGGCAGCCCGGCTCGGGCCCGACGGACCGAGCGGCGGCTTCTTCGACGCCGACGGCGCCGTGCCCTGGTGAGCGGCGACGGGAGCGCAGAGACCGAGGTTCGCGCTCGCGCTGATAGCGTGAGTCCATGGCCACAAGCGCCCCCAGCGAGTCTGTCCCGGAGCGCCTCGCCGCAATCCGTGAGCAGCTGAAGCTGCTCTCGGACTATCTTTGACCCAGCCGGCCTTGCCGAGCGCGTGAACGCGCTCGAGAGCGAGATGGGGGAGCCCGGCTTCTGGGATGACTCCGAGCGAGCCGCCGCCGTCTCAGCCGAGCACTCCCGCGCCTCGCGGCGGCTGCAGATGTTCAGCGCGCTTGCGGCCGATGTCGAGGACCTCGACGGGCTCGTCGAGATGGCCAGCGAGGACGAATCGCTGCTCGCCGAGGTCGACGAGCAGATCGTCTCGGTCGAAGAGCGCTTGGCAGAGCTCGAGGAGCAGCGGCTCTTCTCTGGACGCTACGACACCGGCGACGCACTCGTCACGGTGAACGCCGGGGCGGGCGGCACCGACGCGCAGGACTGGGCCGAGATGGTCTTGCGCATGGAGATGCGCTGGGCCGAGCGCCGCGGCTTTCAGATAGAGCTGCTGGAGGCGAGCCCGGGGGAGGAAGCCGGGATCAAGTCCGCGACCTTCCGCGCGTCGGGGGAGAACGCATATGGGCTGTTCGGCGCCGAGCGGGGCGTGCACCGGCTGGTGCGCCTGTCGCCGTTCGACTCGGCCCATCGCCGGCAGACCAGCTTCGCCGGCGTCGAGGTGGCGCCGGTCGTGAAGGACACCGGCGAGATCGAGATCAACGAAGACGATCTGCAGGTCGACACCTATCGCGCGTCGGGGGCCGGCGGCCAGCACGTCAACAAGACCGACTCGGCCGTGCGCATCACGCACCGGCCGACGGGCATCGTCGTGCAGTGCCAGAACGAGCGCTCGCAGTCATCCAACCGTGCGACCGCGATGGCGATGCTGCGCGCCAAGCTGCTCGGGCGGCGCGAGCGCGAACGCCAGGAAGAGATCGCGAAGGAGAAGGGCGACGCGCAGGACGTGAACTTCGGCTCGCAGATCCGCTCCTATGTCCTGCACCCGTACACGATGGTCAAGGACCATCGCACGGGCTACGAGATGGGCGACGTACAGCGTGTTCTCGATGGAGATCTCGACGGGTTCGTGCGGGCGTTCCTGCTGTCGACGGCCTCCTCGGGCGGCTAGCGGTGGAGGAGCTCGCCGCGCTCGTCAGGCGCGCGCTGGACGAGGACGTCGGCTCGGGCGACATCACCACGCAGGCGACGGTCGCGCCCCTCGCGCGTGCACGGGCACTGATCACGCAGAAGGCACCCGGGGTGATCTATGGCCTGGAGGCGGCCGCGGCGACGTTCTCGGCCCTTGACGAAGATGCGAGGATCGAGCGCCTGGTCGCCGAGGGCGTGTGGCGCGAGGAGGGGGGGCCGGTGATGTCCGTCGAGGGTCGCGCGCAAGCGCTGCTCACCGCCGAGCGGACGGCGTTGAACTTCCTCGCCCACCTCTCGGGCGTTGCGACGATGGCGGCACGCGCGGCCAGGGCCGTCGAGGGCACGGGTGCCACGGTGCTCGACACGCGCAAGACGATTCCCGGCCTGCGCAGGCTCGAGAAGCAGGCCGTGGCCGCCGGCGGCGCGAGCAACCACCGTGCGGGGCTGTATGACGCGATCCTGATCAAGGAGAACCACATAGCGGCTGCGGGCGGCGTCGGCGAGGCCATCGCCCGTGCGCGCGCGGCGGCTCCCGAGGAGGCGGGAGCGCTCGAGGTGGAGGTCTCCACGCCCGAGGAGATCGACCAGGCGCTCGCCGCGGGCGCGCCCCGCCTGCTGCTCGACAACATGGACGAGCGGGGCCTGCGCGCCGCGGTCGCGCAGGTCGCCGGTCGCGCAGAGCTCGAGGCGAGTGGCGGCGTCACCCTCGAGACTCTCCGCTCGCGTGCGGAGACCGGGATAGAATGGATCTCGATGGGCGCGCTGACGCATTCGGCGCCAGCACTGGATCTGTCCCTCATCCTGGAGGTCTCCCCGTGACCCGCCACCCGGCGATACCCGCCAACCGCCGCGGCCACCCGGCGAGGAGGGGTCTGCGATGAACCTGCCCATGGCACCGACGCTGCCGGCGGCTCCGAGCTTGCCGATGGCGCCGACGCACACGACGCTCTCGTCCGCGGAGATCGACGCGCTGCAGGCCGAGGTCCGCGACCTGGCCGACCAGCGAGACGCCGTGATCCTCGCGCACAACTACCAGGTCCCCGAGGTGCAGGACGTGGCCGACTACGTCGGCGACTCACTTGGCCTGTCACGCAAGGCGGCTGCCGCCGAGGGTGAGACGATCGTCTTCTGTGGCGTGCACTTCATGGCCGAGACGGCCTCGATCCTCTGTCCGGAGAAGACGGTTCTGATCCCCGACCTCGACGCGGGCTGCTCGCTGGCGGCCTCGATCGACGCCGAGCAGCTCGCCGACTGGCGTGCGCAATACCCGCAGGGCGTGGTGGTGATGTACGTGAACACCACCGCGGAGGTCAAGGCGTTGACCGACTACTGCTGCACCTCCGCGAACGCGGTGGATGTCGTGCGTCACATCTACGCGACCCACGGTCCGGACACGGAGATCCTCTTCGGGCCCGACATGTGGCTCGGCGCGTACGTCGAGAAGGAGCTGGGCCGGCGCATGCACGTGTGGGACGGTGAGTGCCACGTTCACGCCGGCATCCGTCCCGCCGACATCGAAGCGACGCGCGCCGCGCACCCGGGTGCGGACTTCCTGATCCATCCCGAGTGCGGCTGCTCGACGAGCGTGATGGAGTTCGTGGCGGCGGGCGACGTGTCCTCCGAGGGGGTGCACATGCTCTCCACGGGCGGGATGCTGAAGTTCGCCGAGTCGGCCGACCAGGGACCGACGAACGAGCCGGCCGGTCAGGTGAGCGAACCTGGCCTCGAGCACTCCTCCGAGCCGACCACGGCCGACGCGCCCGGCAGGATTCGTGAGGCTGTGGTCGCGACCGAGACGGGGATGCTCTACCCGCTGCGGATGGCTGCGCCGCACATCGACTTCATACCAGCCAACCCCGTGGCCGAGTGCGTGTACATGAAGATGATCACGCTGCCGAAGCTGCGAGACGCGCTGCGCGACATGAAGTTCGAGGTGCGCGTGCCAGACGACATCGCCGTCCGCGCGCGCGTGCCGATCGATCGCATGGTCGCGATCGGCTGACATAGCGAATACGGTAACGATCCAAGTGCTTTGTTAGCGGAAGTGCTATGATAGGGTCATGTCTGGCAGCAACGATCGGGTCGCCGGCGAGCTGATCGCCCAGATCCGGCGCACCTCGGGCCTGACTCAAGCCGAGCTCGCGCGCCGCTCCGGGCTGCAGTCGTCGGTGCTGAGCGCCTACGAGCACGGTCGCCGCCAGCCATCGGTATCGGCGCTGGCTCGGATTGCGCGTGCCGCAGGGTTGGAGCTCGAGATCTCCCCCCTCGCCGACGCCGATGCGCTGGAGCGCTCCGGCGAGGTTCTGGTCCAGGTGCTCGAGCTCGCCGATCGCATGCCGTCCAAGCAACGCGGCGAGTTGACCTACCCGCCCCTGATCCGGCTGGCGTCGTGATCGGCGTCGCCGACCGCATGCTCGCCGTTCACGACGCCCTGCGGGCGGCCGGGTTGCCGCATGCCATCGGCGGGGCCATCGCTCTCGGCTACTGCACGCTCGAGGCGCGCGGTACGCAGGACGTGGACGTCAACGTCTTCGTCGCGCCGAGCCGAACGCGAGAGGTGCTTGCGGCGTTGCCGGACGGCGTCCGCGTGACCGCGAGGGATCTCCAGGTCGCGGAACGGGACGGCCAGGTGCGCCTGCTGTGGGACGCGACGCCGATCGACGTTTTCTTCAGCGTGCTGCCTTTCCACGACGAGGTCGAGCGCAACGTCCGGCACGTCTCCTTCGGCGATCGCACGATCCCCGTTCTCGACTGCACGGGGCTCGCCGTGTTCAAGGCGATGTTCGCGCGCCCACGCGACTGGGTCGACATCGAAGCGATGGTCGAGGCGCGGTCGCTCGACGTCGATGAGGCGATGCGCTGGGTCCGCGAGATGGTCGACGACGATCCGCGTGTCGAGCGGCTGGCCGAGCTTGGGGCCTTGCGTCGCTCTCAGGCCGAGCCGCCGCCTCTTCGTCCCAGGCCCAACGGCGCGGACGCGGACCTCTAGAACTCGTCGGCGGTGTGCGGGCCCACGACTGCGACGGCCAGGTTGTCGGCCACACCCGCCGCCACCTCGCGAACCTCCTCGAAGGTGACGGCGTCGAGCGCCGCTATGGCTGCATCCGGGTCGATGTCCTCCCTGAAGACGATCGCCTGGTTGGCGGCGTAGCGGGCCACGGCGTTGGTGTTCTCGAAAGCCAGCACCCGGCGACCGGCGGCGTACGCGCGCGCGCGCTCGACCTCCTCCTCGGTCGGGCCGTCGTCGCGCAGCTCGTCGACGATCTCCCGCATGCGGGTGTAGGCCTCGACGGTCTTCGCCGACTCGAGCCCGGAGCCGAGCTGCAGGATGGGGACGTCGGCGAACGCGTGATCGGCGGCGTAGACCGAGTAAGCGAGGCCCCGCTTCTCACGGATCTCCTCGAACAGCCGCGAGCCCATCGAGCCTCCCAGGAGCGTGGCGTAGATCGACAGGGCGGAGCGTTCGCGCACGTCGGCGACTGCGATCTGGGGCCGGTAGATCATGCGCAGGTGCGACTGGTTGGTGTCGCGTTTCTCGGCCAGCTTCTCGGGGACGAAGTCGGGGGCGGGCACAGACGGCTCGGGCTCCGGGAGCGACGGGAAGCGTGCGAAGCGCTCCAGCAGCTCCTCCTCCGACGGCAGGTGCTCGAGGTTGCCGGCCAGGAAGGCGCCGCCGCGCGCCCCGGCCCAGCGGCGCTCGCGGAAGGCGACGATGCCATCGCGCGTGAAGCTCCTGAGGTTCTCCTCGGGCCCAAGCACGGTGCGTCCGAGCGGGTGCTCGCCGAAGGCGGCCCTGTCGATCAGGTACTCGGCGACGACAGACGGCTGGTCATAGGCACGGTTGATCTCCTGGATCACGACGCCCCGCTCGCGGTCGAGCTCCTCGGCGTCCAGGCGCGGGCGTCCGACGAAGTCCGTGAGCAGGTCGATCGCCTGGGGGGCGCTCTCGGCACGCACCGTGATGTGGAAGGCCACCAGGTCGTGGCTGGTGTAGGCGTTCAGCACCCCTCCCAGCCGCTCGGCCGTCTCATTGACGTCCTTGTAGGTCGGGTAGGCCTCTCCGCCCTTGAAGACGAGATGCTCGAGGAAGTGGGCCATCCCGTTCTCCTCGGGCCGCTCGTTGCGCGCGCCCGCGTCGAAGGCCACGAGTACCGTCAGCGCACGCGTTCCGGGAAGGGCGATCCGGTGCACCGGCAGGTGGTTGGCGGGGACGCCGGTCGAGCTGATGACGGCCATCGCCTCACACTAGAAGGTTCCTCCGAATCCCGTTGCTAGGCTGATCTGCAGCCCTCTCTTTGCTCGGCGTGAGTCCGGAGGGCGTGCGCCTACGCTGCCTGCAAGTCCATGCCTCCCTCCCGACGACAGCCGTTGATAGCCGTACTCGCGGCTCTGCTTCCGATCCTGCTGGTGGCAGGCATATGGCTGGGTGGCCATCCTGGCCACCTGCCGGGCTTCGTCCGCAACGCGCTCGTCGCCGACCACCAGACCCGCGTCGTGGACGAAGCGATCCAGAGGATCGCCAGCGACTACTACCGCCCGATACCCACCAGCCAGCTCTCCGACGCCTCGCTCCAGGGGGTCGTCAAAAGTCTCGGCGACCGCTTCTCTCACTACCTCACGCCAAGCGAATTTCGCCAGTTCAACGCGCCACCGAGCTTCACCGGGATCGGCGTGGCCGTCGGACCGGAACGGCGCGGGTTGCTGATCGGGCGCGTGTTCGACTCGTCCCCCGCGGCGCGGGCAGGCCTGCAGCCCGGCGAGGTCATAGTGGCTGTGAACGGCCGCAAGCTCGAAGGCCTCTCGGCGGACGCGGCTATCTCGCTGATCAAGGGGACGCCGGGTACCGACGTGCAGATCGGCATCGAACGCAAGACGACCCCCAAGGCGGGGCACGTCGCCACCCGCACCGTCAAGCTCACGCGCGCGACCATCTCGGAGCCGGTCGTCGCCTCCGCCATCAAGACGGTGCAACGAGCAAAGCTCGGCGTCGTGGGCCTCGCGACGTTCAGCCCGGGCGCCCACGGTGAAGTGCGCGAAGCCGTCGACCACGTCCTGCGCCAGGGCGCGCGAGGGATCGTCTTCGACCTGCGCTCCAACGGAGGGGGCCTCGTCGAGGAGGCCCAGCTGATCGCGAGCATCTTCATCCCCAAAGGCACGATCGTCAGCACGCGTGGGCGCAATCAGCCGACGCAGACCCTCGTCGCGACGGGCGGGGCGATCTCGAGCTCGATCCCGCTCGTCGTGCTCGTCGACTCCAACACCGCCTCCGCCTCAGAGATCGTGACGGCCGCGCTGCAGGACCACCGCCGGGCGACCGTCGTCGGAACCCACACGTTCGGCAAGGGCGTCTTCCAAGAGGAGGAGCCGCTGTCCAACGGCGGCGCCCTCGACATCACGGTGGGCGAGTACTTCACCCCCGACGGTCGCAACCTCGGCGGAGGAGGCGTGAAGCAGGGTGCGGGCATCACCCCCGAAGTGACCGTCGGGCAGGGCGTGGACGGCTCTGGCGGGCTGAACGCCGCGCTGAGCACGCTCGCCGCAAAAGTCAGGTGAGCCGCGCCCGCACGCGACGGCGAGCCAGCGAGGTCGCCTCCGGGCCGGCGCCTGCCGGGGCGATGGTCGCCTTGCTCGAGCGACGGGGACGGTTCCTGACGGCTGAGCCGCTGTTTTCGCGGCGAGAGATCCCGGGCGGGCCGGCTCGCAGAGGCGGTTCGGCGCGCGTCGTCGTGGGACCCTCCGGCTCCGGCCGCGGTGGCGCTGTCCATGCGAGCGCCGGCGACATCGTCCTCGTGGAGCGCTCCGTCCGGGGCTCGGGAGCGCGGGTCATCCGCGTGATCGGCCGCCCCGACGTCGCCCGCGACGTGATCGAGGCGCTGATGCTCGATCGCGGCCTCTCCCGGGGCTTCTCCGATGGCCTCGAGCGCGAGGCGCAGGAGGCGGTGCGGGGCGCGAGTCGCTCCGACCACCAGCGCAGGGACCTCCGCGGGCTGGCCACCTTCACGATCGACCCGATCACCGCAGAGGACTTCGACGACGCGATATCGGCTGAGCGGCTCGACGATGGCTCAACGCGCGTGTGGGTGCACATCGCCGACGTCGCTGCGCACGTGGGGGAGGAGTCGCCGTTGGATCGCGAGGCGCGCAGGCGCGGCACGAGCGTCTATGCGCCAGGAGCGGTCGAGCCGATGCTGCCGCACGCGCTGTCCAGCGACGCCTGCTCGCTGCGGCCCGGCGTCGACCGTCGGGCTGTGACCGTGGAGCTCGACCTGCGGGGCGCCGAGCTTGCGCGCTCGGTCTTCTACCGCTCGCTGATCCGCTCCGACGAGGGCCTCGACTACGACCGCGTGGACCGCATATTCGCGGGCCAGGAGGCCGCCGCGGAGCCCTGGGGCGAGCCGCTGCGCGCGGCCCGCTCCGCCGCCGCCGCACTGCAGCGAAAGCGCGAGCAGAGCGGCGCGCTCGTGATCGACTCGACCGAGCCCGAGGTGTCCTTCGACGAGCAGGGCAACGTGAGCGAGATCCGTGCGCGCGCGCAGACCGAGTCCCATCAGCTGGTGGAGCACCTGATGATCGCCGCCAACGAGGCGGTCGCGGGCCTGCTCGAGCAGCGGGGCGTGCCGTGTCTGTATCGGGTGCACGAGCCTCCCGCTGCCGAGAGCCTCGAGCGGCTCGCCGAGCAGCTCGCCTCGCTCGGCGTCCCGACGCCTGCGTTGCCCGATCGCATCTCGGCCACGCAGGCGACGGAGCTCATCGGAGCGATATCCCAGAAGGTCGAGCAGCACGTCCGGCGCACTGGCCGCGGGAGGCTCGCCCTCGGCTCGCTTGTGCTGCGCTCGCTCAAGCAGGCCTACTACTCGCCGAGGAACCTGGGCCACGCGGGCCTGCGCTCCGCGAGCTACTGCCACTTCACCTCACCGATCCGCAGGTATCCCGACATCGTCTGTCACCGCGCGCTGCTCTCGGCCGTCGGCGGCGGCGAGCGTGCTCCCCGTGCCGGGGAGCTGGGCGAGCTGGGCGCCTGGACATCCGAACGCGAGCGAGAGGCGATGACGATCGAGCGCGACGCCGACGATGTCGCCAGCTGCTTCGCGTTGGAGCGACTGCTCTACGAGCGCGGCCACGAGCAGCAGTTCGCGGGCGAGATCGCGGGTCTGATCTCGGCGGGAGCCTTCGTGAGCTTCGGCCAAGCAGAGGCCGACGCGCAGGAGCGCGAGACGGCTCCGCCGTTCCGCGG
>DATMQX010000065.1:0-14725 GCA_035567055.1 Solirubrobacteraceae bacterium | reverse complement strand
GTTCTCGACGATCCCGTTGACCACCACGTGCACGCGGTCCTCGCTGTCGTAGTGGGGGTGCGCATTCTCCTCGCTGACCCTTCCGTGGGTCGCCCAGCGCGTGTGCCCGATGCCGGTCGTCGCGGGCCGCTGGGCGACCGCCACCGTCTCCCCCGCGGAGGAGGAGGCGCCGTCGAGCTTTGCGCGCAGGGCGCTGAGGTTGCCGACGGCGCGCACCGCCTCAATGCGGTCATCGGCGATCACAGAGATCCCCGCCGAGTCATAGCCGCGGTACTCGAGCTTGCTCAGGCCCGCGAGCAGCAGCTCCTGGACGGAACGCCTCCCGACGTAGCCAACGATGCCGCACACCGTCTCGAAGATACCAGCGGCGCTCCCTCCCGCAGATCTGCCGTCGTGAAACGGCGCTAACCCAGCTCGCGCTCGACGAGGTCCACCAGGCGCGCGCACACGTCCTCGGCCTCCTCGTCGGTCGGCGCCTCCACCATCACGCGCACGAGCGGCTCCGTGCCGCTCGGACGCACCAGCACCCTCCCGCGCCCTGCGAGCGTCTGCTCGGCTGCGCGAACCGCCTGCTCGACCCCGGCCGCGCGCTCCAGGGCGCCGCGGTCTCGCACGTGGACGTTCACGAGCCGCTGCGGCAGCCTGGCCAACGCGTCGCGCTCGCTCAGGTCCCGGCCGGCGAGGGCCTCCAGCGTCAGCAGGGCACTGGCGATGCCGTCGCCCGTGCGGTTGAAGTCCATGTCGATGATGTGACCCGACTGCTCGCCCCCCAATGTCCATCCACGGGCGCGGAGCTCCTCGAGCACGTAGCGGTCGCCGACGCTCGTGCTCGCCACCTCCACCCCGGCTCGCGCCATCGCCGCATGGAAGCCGTAGTTCGTCATCACGGTGACCACAACGCCGTTCCCGCTGAGACGGCCACGATCACGCAGGTGGAGCGTCGCAAGCGCGAGCAGCTCGTCGCCGTCGACGACCTGGCCACGACGGTCGGATGCAAGCACGCGATCGCCGTCTCCGTCGAACGCGAAGCCGATGTCGTGACCGCCGGCGACGACACGATCGGCCAGCGCCTGCACGTGGGTGGAGCCGCATGCGGCGTTGATGTTGCGCCCGTCCGGCGTATCCGCGATCACCGTCACCGTTGCTCCGAGCCGTCGCATGATCTCCGGGGCGACGTGGTGAGTGGCGCCGTTGGCGCAGTCGAGCAGGATGTCCAGGCCGTGCAGGTCGAGCTCCTCGAAGCGCGTGTGCAGCTCGCGCAGGTAGTCCTCGGGCGCGCCCCGCAGCTCGCGGATGCGCCCGATCTGGGTCTCACCGCCACGGGAGTCCTCGGCGGCGCCGGCGCCCTGCCCCGTCCCCTGCGCACGAGCAAGCTCGTGCTCGATCGCCAGCTCGCTCTCGTCGGAGAGCTTGTAGCCGTCGCCGGCGAAGAACTTGATGCCGTTGTCTCTGTAGGGGTTGTGCGAGGCGGAGAGCACGGCCGCGAGGTCAAAGCCGTAGCGCCCGATCAGCAGCGGCGCGGCCGGAGTCGGCAGGACGCCGCCGAGCAGGGCGTCGCCGCCGGCCGCGCTGACGCCGGCCGCGACGGCGGCCTGGAGCATCTCACCCGACTCGCGCGTGTCGCGGATGATCAGCACCTGCGGGCGCTGCGTCCCCGTCTGCAGCGTCGCGGCACGGCCGAGGCCCAGCGCGAGCTCCGCGGTCAGGAACTCGCCGGCGACGCCGCGAACGCCGTCGGTTCCGAACAGCTTGCGCGTCATTGTCCGCCTGGGATCCAGGACTAGCGCTTGGAGAACTGCGGACGCTTGCGCGCCTTCTTCAGGCCGGCCTTCTTGCGCTCCTTGACGCGCGGGTCTCGCGTGAGGAAGCCTCTGCGCTTGAGCTCGCCGCGCAGGTTCGGGTCGGCCTCCAGCAGCGCGCGCGACACGCCGTGGCGCAGCGCTCCGGCCTGCGCCGAGATCCCGCCTCCGTGAAGCCGTGCCACGACATCCATCCGATCCTGGTAGCCGACGGTCTCCAGCGGCTGGCGGATGTTCCGCTGGAGCGTGTTCCGCGGGAAGTGATCCTCGAGTGAACGGCCGTTGACCAGATACGTGCCGGAGCCGGGTCGCAGCGTCACGCGGGCGATCGCCGTCTTGCGCTTGCCGGTGGCGCGGTAGCGCGCCCCCGAGGCCAGGTCGATCGCCGCCGTCGAGATCGGCTCGGACAGCGTCTCCTCCTGCTCATCTCCCTGCGCCTCCGCCGTCTGCTCGACCTCGTCCTCGATCGCGTAGGGGTCCTCGTAGGACTCGGCCCGCCCGAGCGGGTCGACGCCCTCCGGCACGATGTCCACTTCGAGGTGTGCTCCGGGCACGGAGGGCTTCACCCGCGGGGTGGCCTCGCCCTCATCGGAGGCCTGCTCCTCGGAGGCCGGCTCCTCGGAGGCCGGCTCCTCGACCGCGCTCGGCGTCTGCGCCGCCGCTGCGGCCTCCGCCGCATCGTCGGCCTCCTCGCGCGCCTCGAGCGCCGCGTCCTCGGCGACGCCGGCGATCTCCATGGCCTCCTCGGTCGGCGCCGCGTGACCCTCGCCGCCCGGTTGCGCCGTGGCGGGCTCCGGCGGAGCGTGCCCCGCCTCCTGAGCCTCCTGCGCCGCCTCGAGCGCCGCGTCCTCAGCCGAGCCGGCGATCTCCGCGGCCTCCTCTGAGGGGACTGCGTGCTGCTCGGGGGTCTCGGGGCTCTCGTCGTCGGCCATCATGCGTCGATCTCCAAAGTCTGCGGTTTCTGGGCTGTGTGGGGGTGCTCGGGTCCCGCGTAGATCTTGAGCTTCGTGATCTGCTTTCGCGCGAGCCGGTTGCGCGGCATCATGCCTTTGACAGCGAGCCGGATGATCTCCTCCGGTCGCCGTGCCTGCATCTCCTCGAACGTTCGCGAACGAAGCCCGCCGGGGTAGCCGGAGTGGCGGTAGTAGCGCTTGTCGGCTCGCTTGTTGCCGGTGACATGGATCTTCTCCGCGTTGACGACCACGACGAAGTCGCCCGTGTCGATGTGCGGCGTGTACTCGGCCTTGCGCTTGCCGCGCAGCAGATCAGCGATCTGCGTCGCCAGCCGACCGAGCGTCTTGCCGTTCGCGTCCACGAGCAGCCAGTTGCGCTCACGGTCGCTCGGCTTCGCTACATAGGTCTTCGTGGAGGGAGCCATAGTCAAAAAAATGCCGCGCGGAAGGCGCGGCGCGAGCGACCATCATAGGCGACTTGCCTCGCCTCCGCGGCGACGCCGGCTGTGGTGACCGGCGCCAACAGCGCCCATTCGCCCCCACGCGCGACCGTGTCTCCCGAAAAACGGTCCTACAGCGCGCTGGAGGCGGATGGATCGTCGTTCCCAGCAAGGACGCAGGGAGCGAAGTGTGCTCTGCACACGAGCGACTGAGGACGCCGCTGGGGGCGACGAGGCGCCGCCGGGGTCACTCCCACTCGATCGTGCCGGGCGGCTTCGAGGTTATGTCGAGGACCACCCTGTTCACCTCGCGGATCTCGTTGATCATCCGTGAGGCGATCGTCTCGAGCAGGTCGTAGGGCAGTCTCGCCCAGTCGGCGGTCATCGCATCGTCGCTCGTCACGGCCCGCAGGACGACGACGTAGCCGTACGTTCGCTCGTCGCCCTGCACGCCGACGGTGCGCACGTCTGGGAGCACGCAGAACGACTGCCACAGCTCGCGATACAGACCTGCCTTGCGGATCTCGTCCTGCAGGATGTGGTCGGCCTCGCGCAGCACGTCCAGCCGCTCCTTGGTCGCTTCGCCGCCGACGATCCTGATCGCGAGGCCCGGCCCGGGGAAGGGCTGCCGCCAGACGAGCCGCTCGGGCAGGCCGAGCTCGGCGCCGACGGCGCGCACCTCGTCCTTGAACAGCGACCGCAGGGGCTCGACGAGCTCGAACTGCAGGTCGTCGGGCAGCCCGCCCACGTTGTGATGTGACTTGATCGTCGCCGCGCCCGTCCCTCCTCCCGACTCGATCACGTCGGAGTAGAGGGTGCCCTGCACCAGGAACCGCGCCGGTGGGGCGGCGCCGGGCTCGCCGCTCTGCCCGCCTGCGAGCTTGGCGGCCTCCTCCTCGAAGACTCTGATGAACTCGGCGCCGATCGCCTTGCGCTTGGCCTCGGGGTCGCTGACCCCTTTCAGCTTCTCCAGGAAGCGGCTCTCGGCGTCGACCGCCACGAGCGGCACCTTGAAGGTGTCCCTGAACGTGCTCACGACCTGCTCGCCCTCGTCCTTGCGCATCAGGCCGTGGTCGACGAACACGCACGTCAGCTGGTCGCCGACCGCCCTGTGCACGAGCAGCGCCGCGACCGACGAGTCCACTCCCCCGGAGAGCCCGCAGATCACCTTGCCATCGCCGACCTGCTCGCGGATCCGCCGTATCTGCTCCTCGGCGATCGACGCGGCCGACCACGTCGGCTCGCACTCGCATATCTCGGTCAGGAACCGCATGAGGATCTGCTGACCGTAGGGCGTGTGTACGACCTCCGGGTGGAACTGGATGCCGTAGATCCCCCGCTCGAGATGCTCGATCGCGGCCACGGGCGAGGCGCTCGAGGAGGCCAGCGCGCTGAAGCCCGGCGGAGGCTCGAAGACCGTGTCGCGATGGGACATCCAGCAGGTCTGCTCGCGCGGCAGCCCATGCAGCAGAACGCCCCCATCGGAGATGTGCAGGTCAGAGCGCCCGAACTCGCCGACCTCTGCCTGCTCCACGCGGCCGCCGAGCTCGTGCACGAGCAGCTGCATCCCGTAGCAGATGCCCATCACCGGCACTCCTAGCTCGAGTAGCCCGAGCTCCAGCGGTGGAGCGCCGTCCGCGTATACGGAGGCGGGGCCGCCGGAGAGGATGATGCCCTGCGGTTTTCGCGCGGCGATCTCCCGCAGCGGAACGTGGTGGGGCAGCAGCTCGCTGAAGACCCCGCAGTCACGCACACGTCTGGCGATCAGCTGCGAGTACTGCCCGCCGTAGTCGAGCACGACGATCTGCGCGACGTCCGCCGCGGCAGCCTCTGCGCCGGTCGGTGGGAGCGAGCTCGACGTCGCAGTCGAGGACGCGTCGGGACGCTCAGCGTCAAGGACGCCGCCCGCCGCGGCACCGTGCCCCGTGGGCGCGGTTCCAGACGGGTTCGGCGCGTCAATCATTGACGAGGGCGGCTACCTTCCCGTTCGTCGCGCCCATGCCGACGCCCTGCTCACGCTGGAGGGCCTTGCCCTCCGTCTGTAGCGCGGGCGCCACCACCACCTCGGCGCGGTTGAACTCCGCCAGATCCTTGTGCCCGCACGTCGCCATCGAGGTGCGCAGGCCTCCGAACAGGTTGAAGGTCCCGTCGTTCTCCCGAGCGGGGCCGACGAGGATCTCCTCGAGGGTGCCGTTCTGTGTCGTCGCCACGCGCGCGCCGCGGGGCAGGCTCGGGTGGAAGGTCGCCATGCCCCAGTGGAAGCCGCGGCCCGGCGCCTCGAACGCCCGGGCCAGCGGCGAGCCGATCATCACGGCGTCCGCTCCTAGCGCGATCGCCTTGGAGACGTCGCCGCCGTTGCGCATGCCGCCGTCGGCGATCACCTGGCAGTACTCGCCGGTCTCGAGCATATGCGTCGAGCGCGCGTGCGCGACGTCCGCGATCGCGGTGGCCTGCGGAACGCCGATGCCGAGCACGCCCCGCGTGGTGCAGGCCGCTCCGGGGCCGACGCCCACGAGCACGCCGGCGGCGCCCGTCCGCATGAGGTGCAGTCCGGTGTGGTAGGAGGCGCATCCCCCTACGACCACGGGCACCTCGAGCGTGGGTATGAACTCCTTCAGGTTCAGCGGCTCCGACACCGTGGAGACGTGCTCGCCGGAGACGACTGTTCCCTGGATTACGAGCACGTCCAGCCCCGCCTCCATCGCGATCTCGTGGTACCTGAGCACGCGCTGAGGGGTCAGCGAGGCGGCGACGACGACCTTCTGTTCCTTGATCTCGCGGATCCGCTGCGCGATCAGCTCGGGCTTGACCGGCTCGCGATAGATGTCCTGCATCTCCCGCGTCGCTTCCTCCTTCGGCAGTGCGGCGATCCGCTCGAGCTGCTCCTCGGCGTCCTCATAGCGCGTGAAGATGCCCTCGAGGTTGAGCACGGCGAGGCCGCCGAGGCGACCGATGATGCCCGCGGTCTGCGGTGAGACCACGCCGTCCATCGCCGACGCCAGCATCGGCAGCTCGAACTGGTAGGGGCCGAGCTTCCAGGAGATGTCGATGTCGTCCGGGTCCCGCGTACGCCGCGAGGGGACGATCGCGATGTCGTCGAAACCGTACGCTCGACGCCCCTTCTTGCCGCGTCCTATCTCTATCTCCATCTCTGAATCCTCCCAGTCGGCGCGGACGAGAAGACCCCGCACTGGGCGGGGCCGAAGGGGGGTCGGCGGAGCGCCGTGGTGGCCTTGTCGGTGACGGCAGCCAAGTGAGTTTGAGCATAGCAATCGTCACACCTGGGCTAATGCCCTTGGCTATGCTCGAACGAGGATGAGCACGCGTGCAAACAGTCGCTTCGACCCGCACGCGATCGAGGCACGTAGACAGGCTGCGTGGCTCGAGCGCGCGGCGTTTCGCACGCCCGCGCTCAACGACGAGCAGCCGCACCTGTACATCAAGCCCTCGGCGCCCTTCACGTCGGGCAACATCCACATGGGCCACGTCCGCAGCTACTCGATCGGAGACGCCTATGCGCGCTTTCGCCGCGCGCGCGGCGATGGAGTCCTGTTCGCCTTCGGCTTCGACGCCTTCGGCCTGCCCGCCGAGCTGGGCGCGATCGCGGGCGGTGAGCCGCCGAGCGAGTGGGTGGACCGCTGCGCGGCTCACATGCGGGGACAGCTGGATCGCCTCGGCTTCTCCTTTGACTGGGAGCGCTCGTTCCTGAGCTCCGACGTGATCATGTACCGCTGGTCGCAGTGGCTCTTCCTGAAGCTGCTCGACGCCGGCCTCATCTACCGGGGGACGGGTAACGTCGACTGGTGCGACAACTGTGAAACCACACTCGCGTCCATCCAGGTCGAGGCCGGCGGCACCTGCTGGCGCTGCCACGGCGCGGTCAGGCTGGTCGAGCTGCCGCAGTGGTACCTGCGCATCAGCGCATACCTCGAGGAGAACGACCGGCGCCTGGCCGAGCTCGCGGACAGCGGCATTTGGGACGAGGTCTCGCTGAACAGCCAGCAGGACGTGCTCGGACGCGTCGAGGGCGTCGAGCTCGACCTGCGCGGCGACGACGGCGGGCTGACGGTGTTCACGCCACACGCAGACGGACCCGCCGACGCGCGCTTCGTGCTGATGTCGCCCCGGCACCCCGACATCGACCTGTGGGCGGCCGGCGTGCACGAGCAGCTGGAGCACATGCGCTCGGGCGGGTGGGAGCGCAGCTCGCGGGAGGCCGAGACGATCCCCCTCATCGACACTGGCCGCACCGTCATCGGCCCGCACGCAAGCCCGCTGCCGGTGATCGTCTCGCCGCTCGTCGACTCTCGCTTCGGCGTTACGGTCGTCCTCGGAGTCCCCGCCCACGACCGCACCGACGAGGTGATCGCCCGCAGGCTCGGTCTGGAGGTCTCCCTCGACGGCGCCGGCGACGACGTCGCGGACGGGGAGGCGCCGGTGCGGCTCGGCGCGGGCGCAGGCCCGCCGGAGGCGACGGCACGCCCGGCGGTTCGCTACCGGGCGTATGACTTCGCGATCTCCCGCCAGCGCTCGTGGGGGACGCCGATTCCGATCGTCTACTGCGACGCGTGCGGCACGGTGCCGGTCCCGATCGATGAGCTGCCGGTCGTGCTTCCGCTGGACATCCGTCCCACGGGCGCCGGCAACCCGCTGGCCGAGCTCGACGAGTTCGTGAACGTGGCGTGCCCCGCCTGCGGCGGTCCCGGCCGCCGTGAGACGGACACGCTCGACTGCCATTTCGACGCGCTGTGGCTGTGGATTCCGGCGACGGTGCCGGCCGAGGCGCGCGAGGAGACGCTCGAGGAGATCCTCGCCCTGCCGGACCTTCGCCACTGGCTACCGTCGGAGCGCCTCGTCGCGGGATCCGACAGCGGCAACTTCGTCTTCGACCAGCGAATCGTGACCAAGGCGCTGCGCGACATCGGCCCGCTCGCGTTCCTGGAGGACGGCGAGCCGTTCGCCGGCTGCCTGTTCCACGAGATGGTGATCAGCGACGGTCGGAAGATGAGCAAGCACCTCGGCAACGTGGTCGATCCCGACGAGCTGGTCGAGCGCTACGGCGCCGACGCTGTTCGCCTCGCCGTCCTCTATGCGGCGCGTCCGCAGCGCTCACTGAACTGGAGCGACTCCGCCCTCCTTCGCTGCCACAGGTTCCTCACGCAGGTGTGGGACTACTCCCTGGCGAGGCTCGCCGATCGGGAGCGCTTACAGAGTGGCGCAGCCGCGGGTGGCGAGGAGCCTGTCAGCGACACCAGCGAGCACCTCCGGCTCAGGCTTGCGAAATGGTGCGAGGCCGCCGTCGAGCGGACGACCGCGGACATGGAGCAGCTCGAGATGCACACGGCCGCGCGCGACGTGATGCGGCTGTTCGACCGCATCAAGGACTTCGAGAAGCGAGTCCTCGAGCGCGACGGACAGCTCGGCCCGGCCAACGGCGAGGCACTGCTGAGCGCGCTGACCGTGCTCGCTCAGCTGCTCGGCCCGCTCGCTCCGCACATCGCCGAGGAGCTGTGGATCGCGTTCGGCAACGACGGGCAAGGCGCACAGACGCCCTGGCCAGGCGTATCGTTTCGGGTTCCGGTATGAGCACCACCGCACAGAGTCCCCCCAGACAGCGGACGCGCTCATGCGCGACCGGGCTCGTCTGCCACCGCTGCGGACACCACTATCCGCTCGAGGACACCATCTTCGCGTGCCCCGACTGCGGCAAGGGACTGGACATCGAGTACGACTACGAGCTCGCCGCGCGGCGCTTCGAGGAAGTGCCCCGCTCGCAGCGACCACAGAACATCTGGCGCTTCGAGGAGCTGCTGCCGATCGTCGACGCGTCGGCGCAGGCGCGCGTCGGGCAGCACGCGGGCTGGACGCCGCTGATCCGCGCAGACCGGCTCGGCGCCGAGCTCGGCGTGGCCAACCTCTACCTGAAGGACGACTCGACCTCCCGGCCCAGCCTCTCCTACAAGGATCGCGTCGTCTCGATGTCTGTGGCCCGGCTGCTGGAGAAGGGCAAGGATGAGATCGGCTGCGTGTCCACCGGCAACGTCGGCACGGCCGTCGCGTCGATGGCCGCCAAGGCCGGCGTCGATGCTTACGTCTTCTACCCCAACCGTCTCGAGGACATGAAGGCCCGCGCGTGCCGCGCGCTCGGCGCGAAGGTCTGCCAGGTGGAGGGCAACTACGACGAAGCCAACAAGCGCTGTCGCGAACTGGCGCTGGCGACCGGCATGGACTTCGCCAACATCACCCTGCGGCCCTTCTACGCGGAGGGCGCCAAGACCGCCGCCTTCGAGATCGTCGGTCAGCTCGAGTGGCAGGCGCCCGAGCACATAATCACGGCCGCCGCAGGTGGCACGCTGTCCTCGCGCCTGCACAAGGGCCTGGGCGAGCTGCAGCTCCTCGGCCTCGCCGAGACCGACCCGACGCGCATCGACATCGCCCAGCCGAGCGGATGCAACCCGATCGCCAGCGCGATCCTGGCCGAGGAGGCGGAGGTCCACGCGGTGACCCCAGAGACGGCAGCTCACTCGCTTGCGATCGGCGCTCCCGGCGACGGCTACCTGGTGATCGACGCCGTCCTCAAACGTGGCGGTACCGCCGGCTTCGCCAGCGACCCCGAGATCTTCGCCGGCATCGACCTGCTCGCCGCGACCGAGGGTCTGCTCACGGAGCCGGCCGGCGGCACGACGATCGCCGTGCTCGAGAAACTCGCCGCGGCCGGCCACTTCGACCCCGGCGACACGGTGGTCGCGATCATCACCGGCAATGGGCTGAAGACGCTCGACGACCACCCCGCCAAGCCCTGGCCGGACAAGATCGACTGCGAGCTCGACGCGATGCTCGAGGCGCTGACCGAGCTCAAGAGCAGCGGCTCCCTCGTCACACAGGCGCGCGAGCAGCTTCAGCTGTAGCTCGCCGGCGGCGCAGCGAGAGGCACGCTCCCGGCGGGGACGGAGGATCGTGCATCCGGCCAGCGCCACCGCCAAGGCGGTCCACCGATGGACTACGCTCCCACACATGGACCCCGAAGGCACGCCCGACCCCCTGTCGGACCTCGCCAAGCGCCGCCGCGAAGAGCGCGTGGCCGTCGAGGAGGGAGGCGGAGGCCAGTCCGAGGGCTTTGAGCTGAGCGAGCAGGAACTGATCGATCACGCCTCACACGGCGACCAGCACAGCCCGTTTCGAATCATGCGCGACGCCGGACCGCAGGAGGAGGAGTCCGAGTCGGTCTACGGGCAGGCCGACGAAGAGCATCACGTCGACTGACCGGACCCGCCGCTCGCGGCGCCGAGTCGGATCGGGGCCCTCGCCGTCAGGTCGAGAAACGAGCAGCCCGGGACCTCGGCTGCTACCGTTCACGCATCAGGTTGGGCGATCGCCCAACAGAGAAGTGCCAGCGCTCGTAGCCTTTGCTCATCGCAATCTCCGCGTTCGCAGCACATCAACGCCGGAGGAAAGACAATGGCTTCAGGAACCGTAAAGTGGTTCAGCGACGACAAGGGATTCGGATTCATCACACCCGATGACCAGTCCAAGGACCTGTTCGTCCATCACAGCGCAATCGTCGGCGAGGGCTATCGCTCACTCGCCGAAGGCGCGAAGGTCACCTACGACGCCGAAGCAGGCGACAAGGGACCCAAGGCCATCAACGTACAGGCCGCCTAGAGCCTTCGCGGCCCGCCACTCGGCGGGCCCGACGAACGCTCAGCAGGAGATCGCCGCGTCGTTTCAGGCGCGGCGATCATGCTCTCCGCGTCGGCGGCCTGCCGGCCGCACCGAACCCGCCCTCGACGCATGCCGGAGATCCGATCGACGCGAGCGGGGAGCGCAGCGAGCCGGCGACGAGGCGAAGCTGAGTGACACCGAGACGCCCAGCGTGGAATAGTCCCAGCTTCGCCAGAACAAGCTTCCGCGATCCAACACCAAAAGGAGCGTCCAATGCCGTCGCCTAGGAAAAGCGTTGCTGGAAAAACGGCTGCTCGCAAAACGCCAGCTCGGAAAGCGGCTGCTCGAAAAGCGACCGCTCGCAAAGCACCCGCTCGGAAATCCTCGTCTTCCCAGAAATCAGCCGCAAGAGCCACGAGCAAACCGGCCGCGAAAACCCAGGCGGCACGAACGCGCGCCGAGCGCAACGAACGCGCGCTGGACCGCGTCAAAAAGGCGCTCGCGAGCACCGAAAAGGAGATGTCGGCAATCGGTGGGAGCCTCGCCGACGGGGGACGCGATCTTCGCAAGGACGCGACCAAGCTCCTGCGGGATGCGGGCCGCGAAGTCGAGAAGATGAGCAAGGCCGTGGCCCGCGACCTCGACCGGCTGCAGAAGGACGCCAAAGCCAAAGCCAAACCCAAAGCCAAAGCCAAAGCGGCTTCCAAAGCGAAACCGAAAAAAGCGGCTCGCAAAGCCACGCGCACCACGAAAGCCGCCGCCGCTCGCAAACGCCGCGCGAAATAGCCTCTGCACGAGCGAGAGCCGCTACAGCACACCCAATAGAAAAGCCCCGCCGGAGCGGGGCTTTTCCTTAGCAGGTCGATAAGCCGGATTCTGTCGTTGAGCAGCCATCCATCTTTGCGGCCTACCTGGACCTTGGCGGGTCACCTGCAAGCGGTCCCGTTCGGCCTTGCATCAGGTGGGGTTTGCCCAGCCGCCGCGTCACCGCGACGCTGGTGCGCTCTTACCGCACCATTTCACCCTTGCCCGCCCGCCGTTCACGTGGGACGGCGGACGTCGGCGGTTTGTTTCTGTGGCACTTTCCCGCGGGTTTCCCCGGGTCGATCTCTCGACCACCCTGCCCTTTGATGTCCGGACTTTCCTCGAAGGCGTTTCGCCCCCGCGGCTGCCTGACCTGCTCGACCAACTTAGCGCGGCCGAGGCCCGCTGTGAAGAGCCACCGCCAGACCGGACGATCTCGGCGGCGGGCGCTCAGACGGTCCTCAGCAACCCCACGACGCGCCCGAGCACCTTTACCTCCTTGCTGCGAATGGGCTCCAGCGCATCGTTCTCCGGCTGCAGCCGGACGTGATCGGATTCGCGGAAGAAGCGCTTGACCGTGGCCTCCTCGCCGAGCAGCGCGACCACGATGTCGCCGTTCTCGGCTGTGTCCTGCGGACGGACGACGACGAGATCTCCCTCGAGGATGCCAGCGTCCTTCATCGAGTCGCCACGAACGCGCAGCAGGTAGGCGCCGTCCCCCCCGCCTGCCATCTCCGGGACGGACACATATTCCTCGATGTTCTCCTCGGCAAGGATCGGCTGACCCGCCGCCACGGTTCCGAGCAGTGGCAGACCTTCGCCGCGCACGATCCCGCGGACGGTCTCGACGGCACTGCCGACCGCGCGGTCGAGCAACTCGATCGCCCGCGGCTTGGACGGGTCGCGGCGCAGCAAGCCGAGCTTCTCGAGGTTGGCCAGATGCGCGTGAACCGTCGAAGACGATGCCAGGCCGACCGCTTTGCCGATGTCGCGCACCGTCGGCGGATAGCCGTACCTGGCCGAGTACTTGCGGATGAACTCGAATATCTCCTGCTGGCGCTTGGTCAGATCCATGTCTGGGAGGCTCCCTCTTGGGGTTGACTGTGGCCTGAAACGAACACGTGTTCGCACTCTAGCGCCGCCCGTGGACAGATACAAGTGCCGCGAGACGCCATGGCTCATGGGCTCCCAGCCGGCTCACGGCCCGGGGATATACTCGCCCCTCTGCGCCCGTGGCGGAATTGGTAGACGCGCAAGGTTGAGGGCCTTGTGGAGAGATTTCTCCGTGGTGGTTCGAGTCCACTCGGGCGCATGGATTTTGGCTGGAAGCCGGGGTGGTTCCTGCTGGCGCGAGGCGGCGCGGCGGGTCCCGACAGGCTGATCGTGGCAGCGGCCTGGCAACAGTTGCCTCTGCCCCGTGCCACAGATGACCTGATTCGCCGCTGCTGTGAGAGCCTGGTCTTATGACGACCACTAGAGCGCTCGTGACCGGGGTCTCGGTCGGGATCGGAAGGGCGATCGCCAAGCGGCTCGCCGCGGACGGGTACGAGGTCCACGGCACCTTCCTCACGCACGAGCAAGAGGCCAACGAGCTGGCGGCGGAACTGCCCGCCCTCGTGCTCCACCGCGTCGACCTCGCTGCCGGAGACGGGGTTCGAAGACTGGTCGACGCGCTGCCCAAAGGACGTTTTGGCGCCTTGGTCAATAACGCGGGCATCGCACTGGAGGAACCTCTCGATCGCTTCGATCCCGAGATCTGGGAGCGGACGTTCGCAACCAATCTGATCGCAGCAGTCGCGCTGACACGCGCCCTCGAGGGACGCCTCGTAGGCGGGGCGGTGGTGAACGTCGCGAGCACCGACGCGCGCATTGGCTCCTATACCTCGGCAGCCTACGCAGCGAGTAAGGCGGCGCTGGTGAGCGCCACGCGCAGCCTCGCCAATCTTCTCGCGCGCTCGCGGATCCGGGTCAACTCCGTCAGCCCCGGCTGGATCGATACGCAGATGACGACGCTCCCCGAGTTGGCCGCGGAGGTAGCCCCGATGCAGCGGATCGGCCGCCCCGAGGAGGTCGCCGACGCCGTCGCGTGGCTGCTCGGCTCGCAGTCGAGCTTTGCGACCGGCTCAGATCTTGTCCTTGACGGGGGCTTCGGAAACGTCGAGCCGGTCCTGAGACGCGAAGCGGGCATGTGAACACTAACCGGACCGGGGTCCGGTTAGTGCTAATGTGTTCCCGAGCAGCTAAGAACGGCTCGCCATTGCGGTAGAGCGGACCGCCAGCCGCCGCCGGTTCACGAGTCATGACTTAGCGTCTGTTGGTCGCGATCATCATCAATCCATTGTCTGGCACCCAGCCGTCTGAAGGAGCTCTGTGGGAGATGGAAGAACGCAAATACGAATTTGGGCTTGACTCATTCATGGCGGTCACCGTTGGACCTGATGGCGAGCCGATCGGCGGTGATCAGGTGGTTCGCGACACGGTCGAGGAGGGTGTCCTCGCCGAGGAGGTCGGGATCGACTCGTTCAACGTCGGCGAGCACTATCGCGACGACATGATGGATTCGGCGGCGCCCGTGGTGCTCGCGGCGATCGCCGGGCGCACCGAGCGGATCAGGCTCGGCACGTCGGTGACCGTGCTGTCGACCCAGGATCCGGTCCGCCTGTACAACAACTTCGCGACGCTGGACGCCGTCTCCGCTGGCCGCGCCCAGCTGATTCTCGGGCGCGGCTCCGCGGTCGAGTCCTTCCCACTGTTCGGCTACGACCTGCGCGACTACGAGGACATCTTCGAGGAGAAGCTGGAGTTGTTTGTGAAGCTGCTCCGCGGCGGAACGATCACCTGGTCCGGCAAGTACCGGCCGCCGCTGACCGACGTCGTGCTGACCCCGCCACTCCCCGCCGGCAATCTCCCGACCTGGGTCGGATCCGGCGGCAGCCCGGAGTCGGTGGTCCGCGCCGCACGCTACGGGCTGCCGCTGATGCTCGCGGTGATCGGTGGACGCCCCGAGCGTTTCCGCCCGCTTGTCGATCTATACCGCCGCGCGCTGGCCGAGTATGGGCATCCGACT
>DATMQX010000064.1:0-11927 GCA_035567055.1 Solirubrobacteraceae bacterium | reverse complement strand
CCGCTGCTGCTTGCGTAGCTTGGTGAACTCCCTCCACGGCCGCGTGTTGGCGACCTGCTCCTTCGTCAGCCAGGCGCGCCGCGCCGTGGCGACGCCCCAGCGCATGTTCGCGAGCGTCGCAATCCGGTGCGCGTCGGAGTCGATCAGGATCGTCGCCCCTGCCGTGGCCGCCGCTCGCGCGTGCACATCGGACAGGTCTCTGCGATCCGGGTTCGCATTGATCTCGAGCATCGTCGCCGTTCGCGCCGCCGCCGCATATATGGCGTAGAGGTCGATCGCGTACGGCTCCCGGCGCTGGATCAGCCGGCCCGTTGGGTGACCGATCGCGTCCACGAGCGGGTGCTCGATCGCGGTGATCATGCGCTCGGTCATCGCCTGCTCGCTCATGCGAAACGACGTGTGCATGCTGGCGATGATCCAATCGAGTTGCCTCAGCAGCTCGTCGTCGTAGTCCAGCGAGCCGTCGGGAAGGATGTTCACCTCGCTGCCCGCCAACAGCTCGATCCCCTCGATCGACGCGTTCGCCTCGTGCACCAGCTCGATCTGACGGCGGAGCTCCTCGGGTGAGACGTCGTTGCCGAAGCCATGAGAGGCCGAGTGGTCGGTGATCGCCAGGTACTCGTAGCCGCGCTCCTGCGCCGCCCGTGCCATCTCGCCGATCGTGTTGTGCCCGTCGGAGGCGATCGTGTGGCTGTGCAGATCGCCGCGGATGTCGTCGAGCGTGATCAGCGGCGCAAGCGCTCCCGAGGCCGCCGCCTCGAGCTCACCACGGTTCTCGCGAAGCTCCGGCTCGATGTAGGCGAGGCCGAGCAGCGCGTAGACCTCCTCCTCGGTCTTACAGGTATGCGTCTCGCCCGTCGCATCGTCGAGGATCCCGTACTCGGAAACGTGAAGGCCACGTCGCACGGCCGCCTCGCGCAGCGCCGCATTGTGCTCACCAGAGCCGGTGAAGTGCTGCAGCAAGTTCCCCCTCTGTGCCGGCTTGGCGATCCGCAGATCGACGGGGACGCCCGAGTGAGTGCGGCCCCGGGCGCCGGCTGCCCCGGCGCTGCTGACGGTCTCGATCTCATCGAGCTCGGCGAGTCGGCTCGCCAGCTCGGCGGGACGTGGCGTCGTCGCGACGAGATCGAGGTCCTTGGCGTTGTCCGCCTGCCTTCGCACCGATCCCGCGATCTGGACGTGGGTCCCTCGACCGCCAAGGCGCTTCAGCCCGGCGGCGAGCGATTCGCCCAGCTCGAGCGCCTGCGGAAGCAGCATGCGCGCAGCCGGCCGTCCATCGGTTCCGTTCTGCATCCCGTCGAGCGCCTCGAGCAGCCCCTCCTCGAGCTTGGGGCCGAGTCCCTTCACTGTGCGCAGCCGTTTCTTCTCCACCGCCTCGCGGAGCGCTCGCGGCGAATCGATGCCAAGCTCGCTCTGGAGCAGGCGCGCGCGCTTGGGCCCGAGGCCCGGCAGCCGCGTGATCGCGATCAGGCCGGGCGGGAACTTGGCGCGCAGCTTCTCTGCGGCCGGGATCCGGCCATCCTCCACCAAGGCGCGGATCTTCTCCTGGAGCGTGTCTCCGATCCCGGCGATCTCGGTCGCGCGACCCTCGCGGGCCAGCGCCGCCACCGACACCGATGCCTCACGCACGCTCTTGGCCGCGGCACGGTAGGCGAGCACGCGGTGGACGTTGGCTCCGTCAAGCTCGTAGAGGTCGCCGAGTTCCTCCAGTGCGTCGGCGATCGCGGTGTTGGAGAGCTCCGGCTGGGTCACGAACTCAGGGTAGGGCGCGGGCGTGTTCGCTGGCTGCCAGCCGACGCGCGGGAATCGTCGGCACGGTCTAGGGTACGCCGACCCATGACCGGCGAGCCGTGGCTGATACTGCCGACCTACAACGAGGCCGAGAACATCAGGGCGATCGTCTGCGCGTCCGCCGAGGTGCTCGCCGGCGCCGCTCCCGAGGGTTTTCGGGTGCTCGTCGTGGACGACGGCTCGCCCGACGGAACCGGAGCGATCGCTGACGCGATGGCCGCCGAACACGCGTGGCTGGACGTGCTGCATCGCAGCGAGAAGAACGGCATCGGACCCGCCTACCTGGCCGGCTTTCGCCATGCGCTCGACCGCGGCGCCGGTTACGTGATGGAGATGGATTCGGACTTCTCCCACGACCCCGCCGACCTCGCACGCCTGCTCGCTGCCGTGCGCGAGGACGCGGACCTGGCGCTCGGCTCCCGCTACGTGCCCGGCGGGGGTGTCAGCGACTGGGGCCTGTTGCGGCGCTTCGTCAGCGAGGGAGGATCGACGTATGCACGCTGGGTCCTCGGCCTGAAGGTGCGCGACCTGACCGGCGGCTTCAAGTGCTTTCGACGGGAGGTCCTCGAAGCCATCAACTTCGACAGCGTGCGCTCGCGGGGCTACGCCTTCCAGGTCGAGCTCACATATCGCGCCGTACGGGCCGGCTTCCGCGTCGTCGAGGTCCCGATCGTCTTTCGCGACCGCCAGCACGGCGACAGCAAGATGTCCTGGCGGATCGCCGCCGAGGCAATGTGGCTGGTCCCCCGCCTGCGCTTCAGATAGCCACTGCGCCCGCCGATGCTGAGGCGTGGACGTCTCAGCCTATGCGTTCGCCCACGGCGTGCGTCATACCCGCGCGACCCTGCGCGCATGGCAGAAGACGCCGGGCGCCGTGGTGGGGAGATGGACCGCAGGTTCGGCGCTGGCCGCAGCGGGCCTGCTGATCGCCGTCTGGGTCATCGCCTCACTCGAGGGAGGCTACGAGCAGGCCATCAGCTTGCGCCCTCCCTTCTCTGTGGGCGATCTGGGCAACGTGCTGGCGGTGATGCGCAGCAATCTGCTGGTGCTCGCGCTGCACGCGATGGCCTGCGTGGCGGGGTTCATCGCCGGAAGCTCACTCCCGCTGCAGGCCGCCCACCGACAGGGCCTCTCGCGCTGGATACACGAGCGCGGCGGGCGGATCGCCATCGTCTTCGTCATCTGCGCGACCAGCTTCTCGCTCGGCGCCCAGGCGTATCTGCTGGGGCACACGCTCGCCGGAGTCGCGCACTTCCTGCGGGTCTCGCCCGGCCTGCTGCTGCTCGCGGTGCTGCCCCACGCGATCCCCGAGCTGATCGCGTTGTTCCTGCCGCTCGCGGCGTGGATCATCGCAAGCAGGAGGGGCGAGTGGGAGCAGCTGCTGGCGGCGACCTTCGTGACAGTTGCCATAGCCGTGCCCGTGCTCGTCCTCGCGGCGTTCGTGGAGGTCTACGTCTCCCCCCACCTCTTCACGGCGCTCACCCACATCCATCCGCCGATCGTGCGCAGCTCGGACGGATGGATCGTCACGGTGCATTGACGGCCGGGTCCGGCGCATCCACGGATGCGTTCGAATCCCCAGCTACCCGTCGCCCCTATAGATCGGTGGGCTCCGTCAGCCGCACGGCCTCGAGGGCTTGCTCCGTCTCCTGGAACAGGCGGATACGAAGGAGCTTTCCATTGCGAACCGTGAACACCAGGGTGCTGCGAGCGGATACCTCGTTACCGTGGCGCCCCAGCTGGTGAGCAACGTTCGGAACGACGACCGAGTCACCAACGTCTATGAAGCGGTCTGGCTCGATGACGATCTCCTCGAACGCCTCGAAGTAATCCTCGTAGAAGCGCAGGGTCTCGTTGAACCCCCGGTACACGCCAGCGAGCCACGCCCGGGAGGCGGACCAGTCCAGCTCGACGTCGGGATCAGCGAGCCCTCGCAGGGCCTGAACGTCGCGCCGCATGTAGGCGTCAAGGGCCTTGCGCACGAGCTCTACGTTCCGCTGCGACATCGCCCGGCCAAGTATCCCGCTCAGAGGCCCGAATGGCAGGCGGGTGGTGGGGTGGTGTCTCAGTTCGACTCGCGGGTCTCCGCGAGCCCGAGGTCGGCCAACGCACGCTCGCGGTCCAGGTAGACGACGTGCCTGGTCACCTTGCCGCCGCGGACGTGGAACAGACCTGCTCCCCTCCCACTGCCCGTGATCTGCTCGAGGTCCAGTCCGCTCCTCTTGCCGTGTCCGCTGAAGTGGGCAAGCACGAGGACCCGCTCCGTGTCGATTTCCAGGTACTCCTCCGCGTCGCTGTGCATATCCTCCCACGCGCTCAGGAGATCCCGCCACGCCTGTGCGCACACCGACAGGCCCTTCCAATGGCCGGGTGTAGGTCCATCGGCGATGACGAGTTCTATGTCGGGATGCGCCCACTCGCTCCGAGCTGTAGTCGCCGCGTTCCCATTCCGCGAAGATCGAGCGGACGAGGTCCAGATTGTCCGACATCGCGCCCCAGTATGCCGCAGCCGAGTGGCTCCAGATCCAAACTAGACCACCACCGGCAGGCGACCCTCCTTCATTTTGTATAGTGAGGGGTAAGCGACCAAGGAGAAACCATGGCAGGCACCCTGATGCAGGTCACCGACATCAACTTCGACGCCGAGGTGATCGAGGCCGAGGGCCCCGTGCTCGTCGACTTCTGGGCGCCGTGGTGCGGTCCCTGCCGCGTCGTCGCGCCGGTCCTCGAGGAGATCGCGGCCGAGCGTGAGGACCTTCGAATCGTCAAGCTCGACATCGACGAGAACCCGCAGACCGCGGCCCGCTTCCAGGTGCTGTCGATCCCGACGATGATCCTCTTCAAGGGTGGCGAGCCCGTAAAGACTGTCATCGGCGCCTACCCGAAGAAGAAGCTCGAGCTGGAGCTCGAGCCCTCGCTTGCGGGCGCGGCTGGGGCGCCCGAGGCGGCCGCCTGAGCAAGCGCCGTACGCCGGGCGCTACCCAGGCCGCGCCCGGCGCAGGCTGATGCTCAGGGGCAGGCCGTCGACTTCAGTCAGCTCCGAGTAGTCCGAGGCGGCCGCGGTTGGCGCGCGGTCGGCGCCGAGGGCCATCTCCACCGCGAGGGTCTCGCGGGCGATGTACTCCCGATGGGCGACCGCCGCCTCGAGCAGCGACCCGTCGCCGTCGAGCGCGAGCTCGATGCGATCCTCCACCTGAAGGCCCGCCGTCTTGCGCGCGTTCTGGATCGTATGGACGATCTCCCTGGCGCGCCCCTCCGCCCGCAGGTCCTCGTCGATCGCCAGGTCGAGCGCTACCGCGTGAGCTCCCTCGCGCTCGACGCTGTAGCCGTCGGGCGGGCGCATCGTGAGGATCACGTCCTCGGCGGTGAGCGTGTGCTCGCGGCCTCCCACCGCAATGCCGAGCGCCCCGCCGTCCCGAACAGCCGCCGCCAGCCGCTGCGGGTCGAGCGCCGCGACAGCCTCAGCCGCGAGCGGCATCTCCTTGCCGAAGACCGGGCCGAGCGTTCGGTAGTTCGGCTTGATCTCGTAGCTGCCGAGCTCCTCGGCGGCCGCGACGAAGCGCACGCGCCTGACATTGAGCTCCTCGCGCACGACGTCCGCGAGCCGTTCGATTCCCACGCGCTCGCGCCCGTCCGCGACGACGACCGCCTCGGCCAGCGGCTGTCGCACCTTGATCTTGGCCTGACCGCGGGCGCCCAGCCCCAGGCGGACCGTCTCACGCGCCAGCTCCATCGCGCGCTCGAGCTCCTCGTCGCGCGGCGCCAGCTCCGCTGGGCGTGGGAAGTCGCAGAGGTGCACGCTGGCGAGCGACCCGTCGAGGTTGTCGTAGATCTCGTCGGCGATGAACGGACAGAACGGCGCAAGGAGCTTCGCCACAGTCAACAGGCAGCTGCGGAGCGTCGCGAACGCGGACGGATCTCCGTCCCAGAAGCGCCGTCGCGAGCGGCGCACGTACCAGTTGGAGAGCTCATCGACCAATCCGGCGATCGCGCGGCCGGCGCTCGTCGCGTCGTAGGCGTCCAGGCGCTCGGCGACGAGCTCGGCGGTGGCGGCCGTGCGCGACAGCGCCCAGCGGTCCAGATCCGGTAGACCCGCGGCGTCCGGCGCCTCCGTTTCGGCCTCGCGCAGCTCCTGCCCCGAAGCGTTGGCATAGAGAACGTAGAAGTAGTACGTCGACCAGAGCTGCTTGAGGAACAGTCGCACGCCCTCGCCGATCGCCTCGGCGGAGAAGCGGTATCCGTCCCACGGTTGTTTGGAGGTGAAGAAGTACCAGCGCAGGGCGTCCGCCCCATAGCTGTCGAGCACAGGCCACGGCTCGACGGTGTTGCCCTTGGACTTGGACATCTTCTGGCCCTCCTCGTCGAGGATCAGGCCGAGGCAGACGACGTTCCTGTACGGCGCCGTCCACGACATCAGCGTCGCGATCGCCAGCAGCGAGTAGAACCACCCACGCGTCTGATCCTGCGCCTCGCAGATGAAGTCCGCCGGGTAGCGCTCCTCGAAGGTCTCGCGGTTCTCGAACGGGAAGTGGTGCTGGGCGAATGGCATCGCGCCGGAGTCGAACCACACGTCGATAACCTCCGGCACCCGCTGCGCCGGGGCTCCGCACGGCTCGGCGCCCTCGGCGTCCGTGTGCGGGCACGGGAATGTCAGCCCGTCCACGTAGGGGCGGTGGTGGTCCTCGAGCGTTCTGCCCGAGCGCTCGGCGAGCTCGCCGAAGGAGGAGACCACGTGCACGTGGCCCTCCGGGCAACGCCACACGGGCAGCGGGGTGCCCCAATAGCGCTCGCGCGAGAGCGCCCAGTCGACGTTGTTCTTCAGCCAGTCGCCGAAGCGGCCGTGCTTGACGTGCGGCGGGTACCAGTCGACGGTCTCGTTCGCGCCCAGCAGCTCGTCGCGCAGCCGCGACGTGGCGATGTACCACGATGGTTTGGCGTAGTACAGCAGCGGCGTGCCGCAGCGCCAGCAGTGCGGATAGGAGTGCTCGTACTGCTCGACCTTCAGCAGCAGGTCGCGCTCGCGCAGATCCGCGATCAGCTCCTGCGTTAGCTCGGGATCCTTGACGAAGCGCCCCTCGAACGAGTGGCCATCGCGGTTGTGCGTGCGGGCGTCATAGGTCCCGTCAGGGCGCACCGGGTTGTAGAGGGTGCCCGCGTCCGTGGGCTCGAACGGAACCGCTGGCGAGGCTGCCGCGACGCGGTAGTCGTCCTCGCCGAAGGCGGGAGCCAGATGCACGATGCCGGTGCCGTCCTCGGTGGTGACGAACG
This sequence comes from Solirubrobacteraceae bacterium, assembly GCA_035567055.1. Taxonomy (GTDB): domain Bacteria; phylum Actinomycetota; class Thermoleophilia; order Solirubrobacterales; family Solirubrobacteraceae; genus Palsa-744. The sequence continues at coordinate 4,868 of DATMQX010000064.1, read as the reverse complement.
CGTCCGCGAGGATCGGGAGCTCTCCCTCCTCGCGGTCCTCGGCGGCGAAGATCGGACCTCGATAGGAGCCGTACCTGTCTCGCAGCTCCGTGCCGGAGAAGCGCTCGAGGACCTCAGCCTGCTCCCCCAGCACGGGTACGACGCGATCGTCGGCGAGGACGAAGATCTCCTCGCCGGCACGCACCCTCGCGTAGCTCGCGGTAGGCGAGACGGCGACCGCGACATTGCCGGGGAGCGTCCAGGGAGTTGTCGTCCACACCAGCAGCCGGTCCTCTCCGCCGGACACGCGCAGCTTCAGATACACACTCGGGTCGACGACGTCTTCGTATCCGAGCGCGACCTCGTGCGAGGAGAGTGTCGTCTCGCAGCGGGGGCAGTAGGGCACGACCTTGTGGCCCTCGTACAGAAGCCCGCGCTCGGCGATCTGTGCGAGCGCCCACCAAACCGACTCGATGTACGTCTCATCCAGGGTCCGGTAGGCGTCGTCGAGATCCAGCCAGAAGCCGATCCGCTCGGTGAGACGGTTCCACTCCTCCAGATAGGCGAAGACCGACTCCCGGCAGGCGGCGTTGAAGGCCTCGATACCGATCTTCTCCTCGATCTCGGCCTTCGATGAGATACCGAGTTGCTGTTCGACCGCGATCTCCACGGGCAGCCCGTGGCAGTCCCAGCCGCCCTTTCGCTCGACCCGGTAGCCGCGCATGGTCTGAAAGCGGGGATAGATGTCCTTGAAGACGCGCGAGAGCACGTGATGCGTTCCCGGCGGCCCGTTGGCGGTTGGAGGCCCCTCGTAGAAGACCCACTGCTCGGCCCCCTGCCGCACGCGCAGCGACTCTGCGAACACGTCCCGCTCACGCCAGCGCTCCAGAACGTCGAGCTCGAGCGAGGGTAGATCCTGTCGAGGATCGACCTCGCGGCGGGGCATCAGCGGATGATCAGGGCGGTCGCTCACGGGGCGGCCCATTGTAGGTGCGCACCGTCGGCCAGCAGGTGCGCGCGGGCGACTCGCCGCGACGGCCGGCGGGCCGATCGAAGCGGCGAGCGACCGAGCAGGGAGGACTATCGTTGTTCGAGGTGACCAGACGGCGTGAGCGCCTGCCGGACAGCTCGGGCACGTTCGCCGAGAGGCGTGTCGGGAGGTCACTGCTCGCGGCGCTGCTTGCGTTGATGCTCGCCGCCTGTGGCGCGTCGGCTCAGGGGACGCGCTCCAGGGCACCGAGCACGCCGTCGGGCGCTCACGCGGCGGCCGCCCGGGCGCCGGCCTCTCCTCCGTGCGCGACGGCGGCGCAGACGCGCGCACAGGCGGCCGGTTTCGTGGCCCGGCGAATCTACGGGCGCGAGGTGGCGAGCCCCGAGGTCCGCAGGGACCAGCACCAGGTCGAGAGCTACACGCCGCTGCTCAGCGCGCTTGCCAGCCGGGACAGGCGAGCAATCGGCGAAGCGGTCACGAGCCTCGTCTTCTCCCACACGCACGTCGTGCGACTGCGGATCAGCCAGGGGGGCTCGCTGGTGGCGGATGTGGGCGGCCCGTACATCCTCGCTCCTGTCGGAGGCAGCCTGCACTTCCACGGACGCACCGTCGGCCGCTACCTGCTCTCGGTCCAGGACGACTCCGGCTACGCCAAGCTGGAGAGTCGCTACATCGGCTATCCGCTGCTCATGCGCGAGGGTCCGCGTCGCCTGCCCGTCGAAGGGACCATCTCACCGGGGTCGACGTTCATCCCGGATCATGGGCCGGTGAGCTGGCGCGCGTCCGGCTATGAGGTCTTCTCCTTCCCCGCACAGGCCTACCCGAGCGGAGCACTGGAGGTCTCGATGCTCGTGCGTAGGCCGGCCTCGTCGGCACTCAGCTGCACGACCATCAGGCTGTTCGAGCTGGGCCGCATAGCCCAGCGCGTCTGGCGGCGCTTTCAGCTCGTCGGAGCGCCGGTCTCGGGATTCGTCTCAACCATGGGCAGTCTGCTCGGCGCGCTCAGCTACGTCCGCGCAGGCTCCCACCAGCTTTCCGGGAGCACCAGTCCCGGCCCGAGGAGGCTGCCGGCCCAGGGGATCGTCTCCTATCACGGCGTCAGCTACCTCGTGTTCTCCTTCAACGCGAGCACCTCGAGCGGAGCGGTCCGCGTCTTCCAGCTCGTGCGCCCCTAGATCGGCGCCCGGCACACCGCCCGCGCAAGGGCGACGCCACCCGTCAGCCGCCGCGCGCACGACCCTACGATGCAGCCATGCGGCTGCGCCTCTACCACCACCCCGACGGCACCCGCGTCGCCTACAGGGAGCTCGGCGCCGGGCCGCCGCTCGCGCTTCTGCACTCGGCGTTGCTCTCGCACAAGGAGTGGGAGCCCGCGGTCGAGCAGCTCGCCGATCGCTTCCGCGTGGTGCTGCCGGACCTGCCGCTTCACGGCGACTCGGAGAACAACCCCCGCCACGCCTACACGCCCGACTGGTTCGCAGAGGTGCTCGGTGGATTCGTCAGCGAGGTGCTGGGTCCGAGGCCGCTGCTCGCCGGACACGACGCCGGAGCGGAGATCCTGATGCATGGAGTCCTCACCGGAGACATCCGCCCGGCCCGGCTGGTGCTGATGCCCAACCGCATGCACGCCGCGCCCGCGCACCCACGGCTGCGCAGCGCGTGGCGATGGTCGGCACGCGCCGCCGCCGTCCCTGGCCTCGACCGCCTCATGTCCCAGGGCACGCGGCTGTTGTTCACGCCGCAGCGCGCGCTGCGCCTGTCGGCGCGCGGGAACCCCGCGGCGGCGAACCTCCTGAGGCACGCCTTCGCAGACGTGCCGGGCAATTCCAGCCTCGCGCGCTCCTGGGCGAAGTGCGCGCGCGCCTGGCCTCGCGGCGCGCAGGAGCATCTGCTCGACCTCTATCCACGGCTCGAGATGCCGGTACTGCTGCTGTGGGCCGACCGCGACCCGCTACACCCTCTCGCGGTCGCCGAAGAGGCGCTCCAGCTGCTGCCCGACGGCCAGCTGCGGGTGCTCGAGAGCACCGGCTTCCTGATGGCCTACGACGATCCGGTCGGACTCGCACGTGAGCTCGTGGCGTTCTGCGGATAGGGTTCCGCGCGCATACGATCAAGGAGAGTCAATGCCGGAGAAGCAGCTGTGGGGCATGGAGACAACGAAGGCCGTCGAGAACTTCCCGATCTCGGGTGAGACCGTCCCGCCGTCGGTCATCCACTGGCTGGCGCGTCTCAAGGGCGCCGCCGCGGCGGTCAACGGCGAGCTCGGCCTGCTCTCCAAGCGAAACGCGTCGCGCATCGGGAAGGCCGCGGCGGAGATCGCCGCAGGCAAGCACGATGGCCAGTTCCCGATCGACGTCTTCCAGACCGGCTCGGGCACCTCGACGAACATGAACGCGAACGAGGTGATCGCGCGGCTGGCGGGGGAGCCGATCCACGCGAACGATCACGTGAACATGGGCCAGTCCTCGAACGACGTCTTCCCCTCCGCCGTCCACCTGGCCGCGCTCGACGTCGCCCAGAACGAACTGCTGCCCGCGCTGAAGCAGCTCGAACGCGCCTTCGCGAAGAAGGCGAGGAGCTTCCAGAACGTCGTGAAGTCGGGTCGCACGCATCTGATGGACGCGGTACCCGTGACGTTGGGCCAGGAGTTCGCCGGCTACGCCGCGCAGATGACGCTCGCCTCCGAGCGCGTACAGGCGGCGCTCGTGCACGTGGGCCAGATCCCGCTCGGCGGCACCGCGACGGGCACCGGCCTGAACACCCACCCGAGGTTCGCCGAGAAGGTGCGCGCGCGGCTGCGCCGGGAATCCGGGCTGAAGCAGATCGCCCCTCCGCTCGACCACTTCGAGGCGCAGGCGAATCGCGACGCGCTGGTCGAGCTCTCGGGCGCGCTGAAGGTCGTTGCTGTGTCGCTCACGAAGATCGCCGGCGACCTCGCGCTGATGGGATCCGGCCCGCGCGCCGGCCTCGCCGAAATCCTCCTGCCCGAGCTCCAGAAGGGCTCCTCGATCATGCCCGGGAAGGTCAACCCGGTGATACCGGAGGTCGTGCTCCAGGTGGCCGCGCAGGTGATCGGCAACGACACAGCCATCACCGTTGGCGGGATGCAGGGCCAGTTCGAGCTCAACGTCCGCATCCCGCTGATCGCCCGCAACCTGCTCCAGTCGCTGCAGCTGCTGACCTCGGCGTCGCGCGTCTTCGCCGAGAAGTGCGTCGAAGGCATCGAGGTCAACCGCGCCGGCACCGATGCCTCCGCCGGCGCCACGCTCGCCGTCGCCACGGCGCTCAACGGAGCGATCGGCTACGACAAGGCGACCGAGATAGTGAAAAAGGCGACGGCATCGGGGCGCCCGCTGCGCGAGGTGGCGCTGGAGGAGGGTGTCAGCGCGAGGCTCTACGACGAGACCGTCGACCTACGCAAGGTGGCGAGGGGAAACCGGCCGTAGCGGAGCGGCAGGATGCGCCGATCGACGCACTCGCGCGCCACGCTCAGGAGTGTCTCGCCCAGGTCGGGGGTCGCGCAGGCCCGCCGCCCTCAGAGGTGCGCGTGCACGACATGCTCGCCCGCGGCATCCAGCATCCGCTCGAGCAGCCCCAGCGCGCCGGCCTTGGAGAGGGGTTCGTTGAGATTGCCGCACTTGGGCGACTGCACGCAGGACGGGCAGCCGCTCGCGCATGGGCACTCGGCGATCAGCGCTCGCGCGTCCTCGCAGAGCTCCTCGAAGCGGGTGAAGGCGGTGCGCGCGATGCCGATGCCGCCCGGGTGGCCGTCGTAGAGGAAGATCGTGGGCGCGCCGGTCTGCGGGTGGTAGTTCGTCGAGAGCCCGCCGATGTCCCAGCGGTCGCACATGGCGATCAGGGGCAGCACGGCGATCTGCGCATGCTCGGTTGCGTGCAG
>DATMQX010000063.1:0-18997 GCA_035567055.1 Solirubrobacteraceae bacterium | reverse complement strand
CATTGCAGCTGGTGAACGCCGCGTGGTAGGGCTCCATCAAAGCGAACGCGCGCGCGATCGCCAGCTCGGAGGCGGGACGCAGGATCGAGAAGAGCTCCAGACCCTGGCTGGCCTCGGCGACCGCCGCCCGAAGCAGGTGCTCGGCCGGCAGTCCCTTGCTGAACTGATGGTTGATCTCGATGCCGTCCCAGGTCACGTTTCCGCTCGAGGCTGAGCGCTCGTTGGCCATGACCACCGCGTCATACCCGCGCAGCGCGGCGGTGAGCAGCGCGGCACACGACACGATCGCGGTGATGGGGATGTGTCCGTTGAGAGCCCCGGCACGGTTGAGCGCCGCCAGCTGCGGGTCCAGCCGGCGCCCGGCGAGCAGGTGCTCGAGTCCGGCTACGGCGACCGTTCGCGCGATCGGGGGCGGATCGCCGATCGAGAAGAGCGCGACCTCGCCAGCCGAGCGGCGCACGATCTCGAGCGCCACCGCCGAGTCCTTGCCGCCGCCGACCGGCACCAGCATCCGCTCGAGCGCCGGCGACGCGACTCTCGCAATCTCGGTGACCGGCCCGCGGGGGAAGCTCGGGCGCGGCAGCGCGGGCAGCTCGTTGGCGTAGGCGAACTCGCCGAGGCCCTCCGAGTAGAGCGCCTCCAGGAGCGCCGCGGCGGCAGGCGGCGGCGCACCGGACTCGCAGCTGATCGCGCCAGGAGCCGCCGTCTTGAAGTAGCTGACGCCGGCCACCCAATGGAGAAGCGCGAGCAGCCCCTGGGCGCCGGCCAACTCCTCGTCGCTCAGGTCGGCCTCGATCGGCAGCTGGAGCTCCTCGACGAAGGAGATCTCCTCGTCGAGCGCGTAGCGGAGCGTCACCCGCCCCCGCGCATCCAGCTCGCGCTCGAGGAATCGAAACGTCTGAAACCTCGTCGGATCGAACAGAGCGGGGGACTGCTTGGCGTCGGCAGCCATCACATCAGCCTAGAGCGAGCGCCCGCCGGAGCGCCGGCGTCACGCTAGTCGTTCGCGGTGACCGCCTCGAGCAGGTGTGAGAAGCGCTCGCGCGCCTGCTCGCGACGCGTTGGCAGGTGCTCGCTCGGAATCTCACCGGCGGGCGCGCTGTATCCGTGGAGGATCTGGCGCGCGACGCTCTGGCGATGGACCTCATCGGGGCCGTCGTAGATGCGCGCGGCCCGCGCGAAGCGGTACATCTGCTCGAGCGGCAGATCCGTCGAGTAGCCAAGCGAGCCGTGCACCTGAATCGCTCGATCGATGACGTCGTGAAGCACCTTCGCGCCGTAGAACTTGATCAGCGCGATGTCCGACCGAGCGGCCCGCGGGCCCTCCGTGTCCATCACCCAGGCGGCATGGAGAGTCATCAGGCGAGCCGCCTGCATCTCGGCGGCGCTGTCAGCGATCCAGTTCTGGACCGTCTGCTTGTCGGCCAGCAGCGAGCCGTGGGCGTGGCGGTAGGTGGCTCGCTCGCACATCATGTCGAAGGCGCGCCGCGCCACGCCGAGCCAGCGCATGCAGTGATGGATACGGCCGGGGCCGAGGCGGTGCTGAGCGAGGACGAAGCCCTCTCCCTCTCCGCCGAGCAGGGCCTCCGCGCCGACCCGCACGCCGTCGTAGCGGATTTCTGCGTGCCCGCCGTAGGAGCCGAACTGCTCCCACGGATGCTCCATGGTCGGCACGTCGCGCAGGATCTCGACTCCCGGCGTGTCGGTCGGGACGATGAACATCGAAGCCCGCTGCGAGGGCCGGGCTTCGGGGTTGGTCACCGCCATCACGATCAGGAAGTCGGCGATCGAACCGTTGGAGGAGAACCACTTCAGCCCGTCGAGCACCCACTCCTCGCCGTCGCGGATGGCCTGCGTCCGCAGCTGGGTGGGGTCCGATCCGGGCGTGTCGGGCTCGGTCATGCTGAACGCGCTGCGCAGGTCGCCGGCGAGCAGCGGATGCAGCCAGCGGTCCTTCTGCTCGGGGCTGCCCGCCAGCGCGAGGATCTCCGAGTTGCCGGAGTCCGGCGCTGCGTTGCCGAACGCGAGCGGCGCGATCGGCGATGAGCCGAGGATCTCGTGCATGAGCCCCAGGCGCACCTGCCCCATGCCCTGCCCTCCGAGCTCGGGCGGCAGATGCGTGGCCCACAGGCCGCGCGCCCTGACCTCATCCTGTAGCGGCGCCATCGCCTCCCGCAGGCCGTCGGGCCCGAGCTCGTGCCAGACCGTCTCGAGCGGCCAGATCTCGCCGCGCACGAACTCGCGCATCCAGTCGAGCTGCTCCTGATAGTCGGGATCGGTCGAGAAGTCCCAGCTCATGGGTGGCGTCCTTTCGGTCAGGCGCGGGCGGTGGTCGGACGGTGGTCTGGACTAAGCGTACGCCCTCGCCCATGGCCGCCCGTCGACGGCCTGCGATCTCACTCGGGGGGAGTGTCGCCGAGCGCGAGCGTGTCGACCAGCGCGCCGGCCATCGCCGGCAGGTCCGGTTGCAGGCCGAGCGTCTTGATGAGGCTGCAGATCGAGCTCCATTGCCCGATCACGAGCAGCAACTCCACGACCTGCCGCGGTCCGAGCCGCCCGGCCACCGCAGCCACGGACTCCTCGCTCGCGGCGCCCTCGAGGACCAGCTCGCGCGTGAAGGCGAGCAACTCCCGATGCGCCTCGCTGAGGCTCGGATCGTCTTCGCGCCCGTCCTTGATGGCCGAAATCTGCTCGCCGCTCACGCCCACGGCGCGGGCGAGCGCCACGTGGTGCACCCACTGATATTCGGAGTCGCGCAGGCGGGTGAGCTGCAGGATCGCGAGCTCGCGCATCACCGGATCCAGCTCCATCACACCCAGCAGGGCGCCCGTGTACTCGAGCCACGCATCGAACACGCTCTCGGCATGGGCGAGCATGCGCAGCACGCTGACCGGATTTCGGTCCAGCACCTCCCGAATCGAGCTCGGAGCGCTTTCGGTGTCGGCGTAGGGCAGGTATGCCATGGCGGTTCGCAGGCCCGTGGCGGCGCGAGCTCGCATCCTACTCGGCGCGGGGGCGTGATCGCCGAGGCTGCGGCCCGTCCCCCTGAACCGGCGGATCCGTTGTGGGCCGCAGCTAGGATTGGCCGGTGCATCGAGCCGAGAGCCGCCGACGGCGACGTGACGTGCTGCGTCGGACACCGCGGTCGGTCCACGGCAGAAGCTTCGCTGCGTCGCCGACCGGGCCGGCCGGCCGGGTGCGTTGATGGCCGCGACTCGCGAGTCACGGCGCGCGGCGCAGCGCCAGCGCCTTCGCCGACAGCGTCTGCTCGCAGCTTCGCTCGGCGTGATCGTGATCGTCGTGGCGGCGGCCGCGCTCAGCTCGGGCGGCAGCTCCTCGCACCCCCGCTCCGCGGCCCCGAAGGTGAAGCCGGTGGTGGACGGCGGGCCGCTCGCTCCGGCCGCTGTGGGCGGCCTTGCCGCGCTGTGGGCGCCGCAGAACGTCGTCGGCATCCAACCGGGGACCGCCGCCGCCTACGAAGCGGCCTCGACGGTCCCGGGGCCAGGGGGCTATGTGCTGATCGCCGACCGCGGCAACAACCGCATCCTGGTAGTCGACCCACAGGGAAGGACCGTGTTCCTCTACCCGACCCCGGCGGACGTTCAGGCGGGCCGGCGGCTCTTCTACAACGACGACACCTTCGTCGAGCCGGGGGGTCAGGCGCTGATCGCCAACGAGGAGGACAACCACGCGATCGTCGAGGTTCGCCTCGCCGACCACGCGCTAAACGTGCTCTTCGGCCATCCACGGGAACTGGGGTCCGATGAAACGCACCTGAACACGCCTGACGACGCCTACACGCTCCCTGACGGCTCCTTCACGGTCGCCGACGCCTACAACTGCCGCATCCTGTTCATCAAGGGCGGGCGCATCCTTCACCAGTACGGGCAGGCCGGCGTCTGCCGGCACGATCCGCCGCGCTACCTGGGGGCGGTCAACGGCGATACGCCCGTCCCGGGCGGGGGCGTGATGATCAGCGAGATACCCGGCAACTGGATCGATGAGATCGGCCCGGAAGGCAAGCTCGTGTTCGCGGTGCGGGCACCGGTGAGCTACCCGTCAGACCCGCAGCCGCTGCCCGGAGGACGGATCCTGCTGGCCGACTACGCGAGCCCCGGCCACATCCTGATCATCGACCACGCAGGCAGGGTTCTGTGGCGCTACGGGCCGAGCCAGGGCTACGGGCGGATGGACCATCCATCGCTGGCGATGCCCCTGCCGAACGGGAACATCGCAGTGAACGACGACTTCCGCCACCGCGTGCTCGTGATCGACCCGCGCACGAACACGATCGTCTGGAAATACGGGCACACCGACACCCCGGGCACCGCGCCGGGCTACCTCAATACCCCCGACGGCATGGACTTCGTCCCGGCCGGGCCGCGCGGCGGACCGGACTATGCGGCGGTCGTGCATCCCTAGGCGCGGGCGGCGACGGGACGGCCCGGGCCGGGGGTGTACGATCGGCAGATGTGCCGAAACATACGCTCGCTCTACAACTTCGATCCGCCCGCAACCGAGGAGGAGGTTCGCGCCGCCTCGCTTCAATACGTCCGCAAGATCAGCGGCTTCGCCAAGCCGTCCCAGGCGAACGCCGCCGCCTTCGAGCGGGCGGTGGAGAGGGTCGCCGAGATCTCGTCCACGCTGCTCGATGAGCTCGTGACGTCCGCGCCTCCGAGGGACCGCGAGGTCGAGGCCGCCAGGGCCAGGGCAAGGGCCCAGCAGCGCTTCGCCGCCTGATCGGCCTCAGCGGGGGTCCTGCTCGCGGTAGTACTCGATCGCACCGGTGGCCTCGAGGTCTGCGTCGAGCAGCGCCTCGATGTCGAGCGTGATGTCGATGTCGTTGCTGACGACCACGCCGCCGCCGGGAATCTCGTCCTGCCAGGAGACGGCGAAGTCGCGGCGGTCGACGCGCGTCTTCGCCTCGAAGCCGATGCGCGTGAGCAGGCCCTTGTTCTCATCCCCCACCCAGAACGGCGTTTTCCACCGTCCCAGGTAGGAGACATCCATCACGACCGGCCGGGTGATTCCGCGAATCGTGAGATCGGCCTGCGCCTTGAAGTCGATGTCCCCCACGCGCTCCGTGAAGCGTCCCGCGAACTCGATCCTCGGATGGTTCTCCACGTCGAAGAAGTCGGCGCTGCGTAGATGGGCGTCGCGTTCGGGCTCCCCGGTCCAGAGCCTGGTGGCGTCGATCTCGCCGCTGAAAGTCCCGGTGAGCGGACGATCCAGGTCCAGGAGGAGCTTTCCGTGGACATCCTTGAAGAGGCCGTGCACCCATGTGACCATCATGTGGCGAGCGCGAAAGCCCGCCTCGGTGTGTCCGGGCTCGAACGTCCAGCTGGGCACCTCGCCTACCTCGGGCGAGCCGTCTTGCACGTCGGGCGTGGCCATCGTCGCCGCCTCCAGAGCTGAGCCGAGCAGGGATGCTTCGCCACAGCCTAGCTCGGCGGGCTCTACGCCGAGCCCTCGCTTGGGACCGCCCGGGACGGTAACGAGGGCTCGACGCGCAACAGCCGTGCTGGCAGGCGCGGCAGCCACCAGTTCCAGCGGCCGAACAGGGAGATGACCGCCGGCACCAGCAGCGCGCGGATGACGGTCGCGTCGAGGAGGATGCCCGCAGCGAGGCCCGTCGCGAGCACCTTGATTTCGGTCTCGGGCCCCGAGGCCAGCGAGACGAATGCGAGGAACAGGATCAGGGCGGCGCTGGTGACGAGCCTCCCGGTGCGTCCGATGCCGCGCACGACGGCGCTGTCGGTCGAGCCGGTCGCGTCGTACTCTTCGCGCATGCGGGCGAGGATGAAGACCTCGTAGTCCATCGAGAGCCCGAACAGGAACGCGAACACCATCAGCGGTATCCATGCAGTCACGGAACCGGTCGCGGGTATGCCCCAGATGAAGTTCGAGCCGTGCCCACGCTGCCAGACCAGGTCGAGGACCCCCCAGGCGGCGGCGACGCTGATCACGTTGAGCACCACCGCCTTCAGCGGCAGCAGCAGCGAGCGGAACGCGCGCGCCAGCAGCACGAACGTGATGATCGCGATCAGGGCGATCATCAGCGGGAAGTTGCCGTAGACCGCGTTGATGAAGTCGTCGTTCTGAGCCGCGAGCCCGCCGAGGCGCACGTCGGGCCCGGCCGCGTGGGAGGCGTCGCGCACGCGGTGCAACACATCGCGGCCAGCCGCCGAGGATCCGTCGGGCGTGGTGAAGGTATCGACGATGGCGGCCCCCGGGTGACGCCACTGGGGCGAGCTGGGGGCCACCGAGCCGTGCACGCCGGCGACCGCCGCCAGCGCGCCGGCGACCTTCGCGGGTGAGGTCGTCCCTTCGACCAGCGTCTCGTTGGGAAGCAGCGCGCCGGACCCGATGCCTGAGCGCTCGAGCGCGAGCAGGCCCTGCTTGGCGTCGCCCTTCTTGGCGATCGTGTTCACGTTGGGCAAACCGGGTTGCAGGCTCGTGGCGGCCAGCACCAGCGCCGCAAGGATCGCCGCCGCGCCCACAGCGGCCACCCAGCGCCGCCGCACGATCAGCTGCGCCCATGCGGTCCACGAGCGGCTCGCCTTGTCGTCGCTGCGCACGTGCGGCCAGTCGAGCCGCGTTCCGATCTTGCTGAGCACGACCGGTAGCAGCGTGACGGCGACGATCACGCTGATCAGGGGGATCAGCATGCCGCCGTAGCCGACCGACCGCAGGAACGGGAGCGGCAGCGCGACGAGAGCCAGCAGGCCGATCGCCACGGTCGTGCCGCTGAACACGACGGCCCGACCCGCCGTCTCCATCGCACGCTGGATCGCCTCCTCGCCCGGATGCCCATGGGCGCGCTCCTCGCGCCAGCGGACCACGACGATGAGCGCGTAGTCGATCGACACCCCTAGGCCGATCAGGGCGATCAGGAACTGGACGATCGGTGAGACTTCGGTGACCGTCGTCAGACCCCATACCACAAGGAAGGTGGTCAGGATCGAGACCATCGCCATCATGATCGGGACGATGGCCAGGAACGACGCGAACACGAACGCGAGCACGAGCAGCGCGCCGAAGCCCCCCAGCAGCGCCTCGACGAGCACGCCTGGGCCGTTGCCTCCGCCGCTCTGAACCGACAGTGCGTCGAACCCCGTCAGATGCACCGGAGCGCCGGCGACGGTCATGCCCGTCAGCGCCCTGGTGGCTCTCTTGGCGGCTTCGGGGTTGTCGTTGAACGCCTGTTTGGGGTCGGGCGGGGGATAGGCGACGATGAACGTCGTGCGCCCGTCCTTGGAGACGAACGCGGGGTTGCCCGTCGTCAGATAGCTGGCGGTGCGGCTCCCGGGGAGCGTGCGCTGCAGGCGCGCTTCGACCGCTCGCAGTTCTGCTTGAACGGCGGGCGCGCTCAGCGACCGGCCCGGCGGAAGCGTCACGACCGGGAGCAGGGGCGCGCTGTTGCCGCCCGTGCCGTGGAAGTCGCGGGCGATCTGCTGGTTGGTCACCCACCCCTCCTTGCCGGGCACCGAGAACTTCTGTTTGAGCGCTTTGGTGGCCGAGCCCGCCGACGCCACGCCGACGAGCGTAAGGACGACCCAGAAGAGGACGACGATTCGCTTGTGAGCGAGAACCCAGCGTGTCAGCGGTGCCATTTGCGTTCCTCCGTGGGGATTGCCATGTGCGCGGTAAGACTGCGGCCCCGCGCGGAACTCATCGCCGCGGCCGACGAGCCGCTCAGTCGTTGGTGGCCGCGATGATTTGTATCACAAATGATGTGGGCCGCGTAGAATAGCTACCCATGTGGGAGGACGGACCGATACCGGACGAGCTCGGCGTATTCCCCGGCTATCTGCTCGCGCGCCTGGGCGAGAGCTCGCGGCGGCGTTTCCACAGGGCACTGGAGCCCGAGGGCCTGCACCCTCGCCACTTCGGCGTGATGACGATGGTCGCCGCGCACCCGGGCATGAGCCAGCAGGAGCTCCACGAGAAGACCGCGATCGATCCGAGCTCGATGGTGGCCGTGATCGATGAGCTCGAAGCAGGGGGCCTGGCCGAACGCCGACATCATGCCGATGATCGACGCGTTCGCACGATCTTCCTGACCGAGCTCGGCCAGCAGAAGCTCGAGAGCGTGCGCGAGCTCGCCGGCCAGCTGCAGCGAGAGTTCTTCCACGTGCTGAGCGCCGAGGAGCGCCGCACGCTCCACGGCCTGTTGCGCAAGCTCGCCGGCTCGAGCGGCTAGGGGTTCTCCCCCGCGAGCAGCTCCATGAGCAGGCCATCGTGCCAGCCGCCGCCGTCGGCGTCTCGCTCATAGCGGCGCATCACGCCAACCCTCCTGAAGCCCGCCTTCTCGTAGGCGCGGATCGCCGCCGCATTGCATGCCGCCGGGTCGATGGTGATGCGGTGGTGGCCACGATCGTCGATCAGATGGCGCGCAATGCGCCTTACGACTTCCGTGCCCAGACCGCGGCCGTGCAGCCGCGGGTCCAGGAACAGATCGATCGCGGCGTGCCTGTATCTCGCCATCGGCTCCTCGTAGAACTGCACGAGGCCCGCGACCTCGCCGTCGACGACGATCGTCAGACGCGTCGCCTCGGGCTCATCGCTCCACGGGAACCCCTCCTCGGGCTCCTCCCACCAGCGCACGACCTCGGGAGTGGCGTGTATCCGTAGCAGCTCTGCCTCGTCGCCCGGCGCCAGCGGTCGCAGCACCAGGTGCGATGACGGGGCGCCCTGCTCCATCGCCCAGGCCTATCACAAGGCCCCGTCCGGCGCTCGGCGGCAGTAGCGGCTAGCCGTGGCGATCAGCCGCCCTGCCCGGTTATCCCCTGCCGCAGCCGGCGCACGCGGCGAAGCTCCTGAACGGCCTCGTCGATGCCACCGAGAGGTCCGTCGGGCGCGCCCCCGAGAAGCTCCGGCTCGAGACGGTGGCGCACCAGCTCGCCCGCTATCGCGTCGACGCGTAGCGCAGCGGCTCCGGGACGTGAGCTGACCAGACGCACGGGGCGACGCCCCCGGAACAGCAATCCGACGCCATCGTCGAGTGCCCAGCCTCCCGGCAGGATCCCGTCGCGCACGGCTGCAAGCCACGCGGGAAGACGCTCGGGCTCGCCGTCCGCGTGGACGGTTAGCGAGCCCTCGAGCAGTCCCAGGCCCTCGATCGGGCCGGGCCGGCCGCTCGAGCAGGTGACGCCTCCTTCGAACCAGCACATCGCCCCGGCGCTGAGACCGGCGAGGACGGTCCCACGGCGCCACGCCTCGAGCAGGAGGCGGTCGAGTCCGTGGGCGTGCCAGATCGCCAGCAGGTTTCGCATCGACCCCCCGCCGACGTAGATGATGTCCTGGCCGAGAACCGTCTCCCTGAGCGGACGCTTGGCGTCTCTGAGGCGAAACAGGGAGAGGTGTTCGGGCACGCACATACGGTCGGCAAAGCGTGCCCTGAACGCGTTGATCTGCGCGTTCGTGTCGCCGGATGCCGTCGGGAGGAACAGGATGCGGGGTTCCCTGGCGCTGGCCAGAGCGAGGACGAAGTCGTCGAGCAGCGGGTTGCCGGGCTCCATGGCGAAGCCGCCGCCACCCATCGCGAAGACCTGCCTGTCCTCCAGGGCGGCGACAGTGAGCCCGCTCATACTGCGACGGGCTCGTTGCGCGCGAACGCCGTGGTAGCGAACGTGGGTGAGGCGAGGGCCGACCGCGTCGGCGCGGGCGGGCCCGGCATCGCGCCCTCGGCACCGAGGTAGGTCGCATCCAGCCTGGTCTCGACGACGCCGTCGTCGGCCGGCTCGACACGGTATGCGAACGCCTCGGGGCGGGAGGCGACGACGCGCTCCAGGCCGGTGCCGTGGAAATGCAGCGCCACGCCGTCCTCGGCGGCGAATCCTGCGCGCATGCCGTCGCCGACGAAGCGGTGGTACTCGGCGCGGCGCGCGGGCTCGGCGTCGTAGTGGACACAGTTGGAGTAGGGGAGCAGACCGAGCCCGCGCACGCGTGTCGAAGAGCCGTGGAATTCGCTCAGCGCCTCGCGGAACCAGCACAGCGATCCGGCAGAGGGACCGCACAGCACGATGCCCCTGCGCCAAGCCTTGCGCAGCACCGCGTCAAGGCCATGGGCTCGCCATGCGCCGAGCATGCTCACCACGCTTCCGCCTCCGACGTAGATGAGGTCCTGGGCCAGGAGGTGGGCCTCTAGGTCGTTCTCGATCCCGCCCGTGCCCTGGTCGCGGCGGAACAGGGACAGGTGGCTGGCCTCGCAGTCCGGGGAGAATCGGCGATAGAAGCGCACGACGTAGTGGTCGGCATCGCCCGAGGCCGTGGGCAGAAAGCACACGCGGGGGTGCGCCCGACCGGCCAGCGACAGGACGTAGTCGTCCAGCAGCGAGCCGTCCTTCTCCATCGAAAAGCCTCCGCCGCCGAAGGCCACGATCTGGGGGGTTCGGGAACGCATGGTCCACTTTCGCTCGCTGACCACCTTCGCTTGCCGGGATGGAGCACGAACGTCGTAGCCCAGGATGCTCCTGTCCGCATCCGCCGGATATGGACTCGCGTTGGAGATCCGCGCCCGCGGGATCGACAGGCGGCCCAAGCGCCGCAGGCGAAGCGGCAGGGGGCCGCGGCGCCACCCGCGCTCGTCGATGAGACGCCGCGTCAGCTGTCGAGCTCGCGTGGCACGAGCCGCAGGCGCAACGGCTCGCCGCCGCGCAGGACCTCGACGTCGACCGGGGAGCCGATCAGATCAGCCACCATCAGGCGCTGAATGTCATCGACGCCCTGCACGCGCTCGCCCGCGAGCTCGACGATCAGGTCCTCCGGGCGCAGACCGGCGCCATCGGCGGGGCTGTCCGGCGTGATCTCGATCACCTCGACGCCCGTCGCCTGCTCACGCTCGCGCCTCGCGCGCGCCGGCAGCGGCCGGGGACCGCCCGCGACCCCCAGATATGCGCGGCGCACCCGGCCATCGGTCATCAGCGCGCCGATCACGCTACGCGTCGCATCGTTGATCGGCACGGCCAGGCCGAGCCCGACGCCTGCGACCGCGGTGTTGATGCCGACCAGACGTCCGAACGAGTCGACGAGGGCGCCGCCCGAGTTGCCGGGGTTCAGCGCCGCGTCAGTCTGGATCACGTTGTCGATCATCCGCAGCGTGCTGCCCGAGCGAGCCGGCAGCGAGCGGCCGAGCGCCGAGACCACACCGGCGGTCACCGAGCCTGCGAAGCCGTGAGGGTTGCCGATCGCGACGACCAGCTGCCCGACGCGCAGGCGGGCCGCATCGCCGAGGACGGCGGGCACGAGGTCGTCCGCGTCCGCCCGCAGCACGGCGAGGTCCGAAAGCGGGTCGGCGCCGACAACCCGGAAACCGATCTCACGTCCGTCGACGAAGGTCGCGCGCCCGACTCGCTCCCGTCCGGCGACGACATGGGCGGAGGTGAGCAGGAAGCCGTCGGGGGTGAGCACGACCGCGCTTCCGGCGCCCACCGGAACCTGACCTCGGCGCGTGGAGCGCAGCACGCGCAGGTTGGCCACGCTCGGCGCCAGCCGCTCGACGACGCCGGCCACGGTGTGCGAGTAGGCGTCGAGCGCCTCGGCTTCGGCGCTCACGGCCTCCGTCTCGACGTCCGCGCGCCCGCTCTGCGCGCCCGGCTCGTCCTCGCGCTCGAACGGCGCTCCACCCACGAGCTGCAGGATCCTCTCGCTCAACTTGCCTCCAACATGGATTCGACCTGTCGTTGCTTCACCAGACACACGATAGGAAGCCGAGATCATGATCCCCGGCACGGGCAGGAGCAGACAGCGCATCGCGAGCCATGCTGCTCGGCCTTACGATGGCAGCAGTGAGCTCGCTCGCGAACCGCGCCTACCATCTGATACGCCACCCATCGGCTCAGACCGCGGCGCGCGGGCCGGTCACCGTGCAGGGATTCTCGGGCCTGCAGGGCCACAAGTACTGCCTGCTCGTCACCTACAGACGCAGCGGGGAGCCGGTGCCCACGCCCGTCTGGTTCGGGCTGGCAGAGGGAAGCGTCTACATACGCAGCGAGGCCGACGCCGCGAAGGTGGCGCGGATCCGCCGCGACGCTCGAGCGCGCCTGGCTCCATGCACCGCTCGCGGCAAGCCGCTCGGTCCTCCCGCCGAGGGCCGGGCGCGAGTGCTGGAGGGACCCGAGCAGGCACGCGCCGAGGCCGCCCTGCAGGCCAACTACGGCCGCGGGCGCCGAGCATATGAGGGAGTGGCCGACGCCCTGGGGGTACGGGGCGTGTACCTGGAGGTCGTGCCGGCGTAGCCGCCGAGGCCCCAGCCCTCCGGCCGGACGCTGCGGCGCGCTCATGATCGTGTCCCGCGCTCTGGCCCGCGCGGATGCGGGCCAGAGCGCTGTCCTTGGACACCGGAGCGGTTGCCCCCCGTCCCTCTCAGGAGGTGCGCCTCACAGACCTTCCAGAAACGGCACCAGGTGACTGACGAATTCGTTGTTGGGGTAGGCGCCAGCCGGATCGTTGTGCGAGTAGGTGTTTTCCACGTCGATCAGGGTGAGGTTTTCCGTCGGTATTTTGGATTGTTCGGCCAGGATTTCCGCCGCCTTCAGCGATCCACCGCCCGGCGCGAAGACCTTGTCCAGTTCAGAGTTGATCGCGAGGATGTGCAGCGAGGTCGGAAGTTCGTGCCCGTGCGTTGCGTGCTCGCCGAGCACTTCCTGTGCGGGGTTGGCATTGCCCTCGGCAACCGCGCCGGTGTCGATCGTGAGTCGTTCGGGGAAGTACCACTCCTCGCCGTCCGCGAAGAGCAGTCCCGTGCCGGACAGCATTTCGGCGTACCGCTGAATCGGCGTGATCGCCCCTTCACCATTCCACGTCCACGGTTCACCTTCTTTTGCCGGTTCCTGCAGCCCCTGCCCGGCATGAACCTGCGCGGCGATCAGGTTAGGAGGCGAGCTACCGACGTTCACCCCATAGCCGAACCCCGCTTCGTTGGTGCTGGGGACCACTTCTCCTTTTGCGTTCCTGGTCTTCAGCGATTCCGGCAGGAAGGGCCATTTCCCAAGCAGGGCCGTTTCGGTGGGCGCGACGTGCGCGAGCGTCGAGCCGACCATGCCGAACAGGCCGAGCAGCGGCGTGGGAATCCCTCCGAAGGAGAGCCACGGCGTCTTCGTCGCGAGTTTGGCGCGCGATTCTTCGGCTTCTTTTCCGCTGACCGGGATCGGGCCGCTGCCACCGTCGTCGTAGACGAGGCCGGAGAGGCCTTCGGCTCCCGGTTTGCCGGCGAAGTCCCACGTGGCGTACGCGGTGACCACGGAGCCGCCGAGCGAGTGGCCGCCCAGCACGACCTTGCCACCCAGTTCTTTAGCGGCGTCGACGACCACATGCAGGTCTTCGACGGCCACGTCCATGCCCCACTGCCGTGCGAACGGGACGGTTGAGTCTTCGACCTCGTGGACGTGCGGCGTGGTTCCGTTTGCGAGCCAGCCGAGGTAGTAGTTGAAGAATTCTTCCGGCGTGATGAGGCCGCCCTTGAGTTTGCGCAGTCGCGATTGGTCCTCGAGCCGGTTCTCACGGCGTTCGACCGACCACACCTGCCAGCCGGGGGCTTTCTGGACGAGCCACTTGGCCACCGGTACGAAGTAGCCGGCGCCTGCCGAGGTTCCCGGCTCGAGCACCAGCACGTTCTTCGCCGCCGGCGAGCCGACCTTGATGACGCCCACCGTCGCAAGCCGCGCCGGTTCCTTGGACGTGGTTTTGAGACTCGGTAGGAAGGTCCGCGTGATCGTCTGGGTCGCACTCGCCGACGCGGCCGCAACCAGCGAGCTCAGCGCGAGGGCGAGCAACGCCACCCCCATGCGCCTGCGCCACGTCAGCCGCATCCATCTCTCCGTGAGCATCCAGCCTCCCCTCGGTCCGATCGCGCCGCGCAGTCGCGCTCCCTCTGCATCGGACCGTACGCCGATAGGTGTGCAGGCGCAATGACGATCTGCCGAACTTAACGGCAAGGGCTTGTGCAGATGCACAAGTAGCAGCTAACGCTCGAGCCCACCAGGAAGGTCTCTCGCGAGCGCGACGTAGACGCACGCGAGATCGCGCGGGCTGCTGAGGTCTAGGCCCGTGAGCTCCTCGATCCGCTTGAGGCGGTAGGCGAGCGTGTTGCGATGCACGTGCAGCGCCCGGCTCGCCGCTGTGCGGTCGAGGCGGCAGGCGATCATGGTGCGCAGGGTCCGTGCGAGCTCGCCGCGGTCGTGCTCGGCAAGCGGACCGAGGACGGTCGCTCGCAGGCGTGCAGCGAGCTGCGGCGAGCGCCCAAGGAGGATCTCCAGGATGTGGTCCTCTGTCCTCACCAGCCCCACCAGGCCGACCTGGCGTCCATGCTCGGCGAGCACGAGGACCTCCTCGCGGGCGTCGGCGAGCTCGGCGCGCGCTGTCGCCGGCGCGATCGCGAGAAGCGCGGCCGGGCCCTCACCCAGGTCGGCGAGATCGAGCGGCTTCCAGGTCAGCCCGACGATGCAGTCGCTCTGCGTCACCGCGAGCCTCCAGCCGCCGCGGCGAAGCCTCGCGGCCAGGGCGGCATGGCTGTGCGGCGGCCGTCCCGGCATCACGATCGCGAAGGGCGCGTAGGCGTCCTGCACGGGAACGCCCATCCGATCCGCCAACTCGCCGTCGGCGAGATCGAGCGGTGTTCCGACCGACAGCCGATCGAGCAGCTTCCGAGCCCGGCGCTCCTCCTCGGAGACCAGCAGCTCGCGCTCCGCGAGATACGTCTCGGTCACCACCGTGCACACCTGGTCGACGTACCTCGCCAGCGGCGCGGCGAGGTCGAGCAGGACCTCGGTCTCATCCTTGCGCGCGTGCCGGCGCAGCAGCTGCCAGCCGACCTGATGCGCCAGCCCGAACGACCGCAGCAGGTCCTCGAGGCGAACGCCCTCGGTGGCCCGCGCACGAGCCCACTCGCGGAGGGGATCGAAGTCAGCGTCGGGCGCCATCACGCCCGTCGAGAGGAAGCGCGCCAGGCGTCTGAGGCTGCGCTGCACGCCCGCCACGACGTCGGCCCGGGACGCCTCCGAGAGCTGCTCGAACGCGGCCATCTGCGACTCGAACTCGGCGGCCATCTCCCGGGCAGCCTCGCCGGGCTGGATCCTTGCGACGATCGCAGCCGCTCCGGCGCTCCTCTTCCCGGCTCCCGACGCCATGAGCCGATTATCTCCGACGCCCGCAAGACCGCCGCACCGCGTCCCCGGCGGCCGCCACGAGACATCTCACGATCTGTCCTCTTAGCTCTCTTTCATCTTTGCCCGTCAGGATCGCGTCATGCGCCTACTGGTCGTCGACGACGACCCGGCCGTTCGCGAAGCGCTCGCGCTCGTGCTCGATCTCAACGGCTTTGACGTGACCACGGCGGTCGACGGCCGTGAGGCGATTCGCACGCTCGCCGTGAACTCGCACGACGCGGTGGTGCTCGACGTGCTCATGCCGGGACTCGATGGCCTGGAGGTCTGCCGTCGCCTGCGCGCCACGGGCGATCGCACCCCTGTGCTGATGCTGACGGCGCGTGCGGAGGTGAGCGAGCGGGTCGCAGGCTTGGAGGCCGGCGCCGACGACTACCTGGCCAAGCCGTTCGCGCGCGAGGAGCTCGTCGCCCGCCTGCGCGCCCTCCTGCGGCGCACCGGCTGGGCGGGGGACGACGGGCTTCTGCGCTACGAGGACCTCGAGCTCGACCCGCTCGCGCACGAGGCACGCCGCGGGTCCCGGCTGCTCGAGCTCACCCGGACGGAGTTCCTGCTGCTCGAACTGCTGATGCACCACCCCCGTCAGGTGCTCACCCGCTCGACGATCTTCGAGCGCGTATGGGGCTATGACTTCGGGCCGTCGTCAAACTCGCTCGAGGTCTACATCGGGTATCTGCGCCGCAAGACCGAGGCCGCCGGCGAGCCGCGGCTCCTGCACACCGTGCGCGGTGTGGGCTACGTGCTGAGGTCCTCGCGGTGAGCTTTCGGCGGCGGATGGTGCTCCTGGCGGCAGGCGCGGTTGCCGCGGCGGTCGTGCTCGCCTCCGTGGTTGTCTATCTGGTCACCCGCGACGAGCTGCGCGGGCAGATCGACGCCAGCCTGCGCCAGAAGCTCACGCCGGGCCAGCCCCAGGCGGTGCAGGTCAAGACCGAGACCGTGACGCGCGCGCAGCTGGCGAAGCTGGAAAGGGAAGCGAAGCTGCCGCCCGGCGCGCTGTCACACCTGGGGCCCGAATCGGCGAGCGGATCGGTGACCACGAAGGCCCCCAACCCCGGGAAGGCGCCTCGCGCGGGGTCGGCGATCACCGGGAGGCTGACCTCGGTGGACGGCAAGAACGTGATCGTCTGGAGCCAGTCGATGACGACCAGGGCGCCCGCCGGCGCTCAGCTGCCGGCACCGTCCCCCACGTTTGGCACAGCCGGCGGGCTGGACAGCTCGACGCGGTCCCCGGCGGGATCGCACGCGGGCCTCAGGGTCGTGCTGCCGCCACAGAAGCTCGGCGGCGCCACCGGCTACGCGCAGCTCGTGGAGCCAGGCGGCCAGGTGCTGCGCTCCGACGGCGGCGGAGTGGGGCTGCCGGTGTCAGCCGCCGCCCGCGCGGTGGCCGCCGGCCGCCGGCCCGCCTTCTTCAGCGACGCAACCGTTGCCGGCACGCACGTACGGGTCCTGACCGAGCGAGCGCCGCCGAATGGCGTCTGGCAGGTGGCGCTGCCGCTGACCGAGGTCGAAAGCACACTCTCACATCTCGAGCTCGTGCTGGCGGTCGTGTGCCTCGGCGGCATTGCGCTGGCGGCCGTGCTGGGGCTGCTCGTCTCGAGGGGCGCGCTCGTGCCCGTGCGACGTCTGACCCGGGCAGCCGAACGGGTCGCGCGCACGCAGGACCTCGGTCACCGCATCAGGGCCGGCGAGGAGGACGAGCTCGGCCGGCTCGCGGCGAGCTTCAACGCGATGCTCGCCGCCCTCGAGCGCTCGCGTCTGGCGCAACGTCAGCTGATCTCCGACGCCTCGCACGAGCTGCGCACGCCGCTGACCAGCGCGCAGGCGAACCTCGACGCGCTCGCGATCGGCGAGGGCCTCTCACCGCGCGAGCGGGCCCGCGCCGTGGCGGCGGCGCAGGCGCAGCTGCGCGAGCTGACCGTGCTGGTGGGTGATCTGGTCGATCTCTCGAAGACTGAGGTCGACGAGCTCGAGGTCGAGGATGTGCGCCTCGACCTCGCGGCCGCGGCGGCCGTGGAGCGCGCGCGCCTGCACGCCCCCCGGAGCAGCTTCGCACTCGACGCCGAGCCCTGCCTGGTACGAGCTGCGCCGGCTCGCCTCGACCGGGCGATCGCCAACCTGCTCGACAACGCCTCGAAGTGGAGCCCGCCGTCGCCCCCCGCAGAACCGATCGAGGTGCGCGTGCGCAACGGTCGTCTCGAGGTGCGCGATCGCGGCTCGGGTATCGCCGAGGAGGACCTCCCACGCGTGTTCGACCGCTTCTACCGCGCCGCGGACGCTCGCGGGCTGCCCGGATCGGGGCTGGGGCTGGCGATCGTCCGCCAGGTCGCAGAGACGCACAACGGGGCCGTGCACGTCGCCAACGATCCCGGCGGCGGCGCGCGTCTCACCCTCGAGCTTCCGCCGCTGAAGATGACCGACGGCGAGTCCGAAAGCGCCAACGCAGAAGCGCGTGCCGGCGCAGGCGTTCATCGAGTTCCTCGCTTGCTCTAAGGCAACTCTCAGGCTGCACCGCCTTGATGTCCGAAGCAGCCGCCTCCTGCGGCCGCCCGGCAACCCAGCAAAGGAGCAGCCATGTCCTTCCGTTCCGCACTCGCCCCACCCGCAATCCTGTGCGCGGTTGGCGTCAGCCTCCTGCTCGCTGCCTGCGGCTCCTCGACGCCCAAAGCGACCGGCAATCACCAGGAGAACGAAGAAAAGCTCGTGCAGTTCGCGAGGTGCCTGCGCGAACACGGCGTCAACGTGACAACTTCGACGGGAGGACCGGGGAAGGGCGGGCTGAGGATCAACGGCGCCAACCCGAACGCGATGCAGGCGGCGCAGAACGCCTGCAAGCGCTATCAGCCCACGGCGGGGAACGAGAAACTGACGCCGCAGGAAAAGGTCGAACGTGAAGAACAGGTCCAGAGGTTCGCGCGGTGCATGCGCGAACACGGGATCAACGTGCACGCCTCGACCGCCGGTGGTGGCGTCCAGATCGGTATCGAAGGGCACGGCAATGGCCCGAACCCGGAAAGCCCGACCTTCCAGGCCGCCCAGACCGCCTGCCAGAAACTGCTGCCGCACAAGGGCCCGGGCCCGGGTGGAGGCCCCCCGGGCGGCGGGCCGTCGACCAGCAGCGCCAAGGGCGGGCAGGGCCCCGGCGCCAGCCTCCAGCTCGGCGGCTGAGGCGATGTCGCCGCCGCTCGCCGGCCGCTCGCCGAAGGCCGCATCGCTTCCTGACGGCCCGTTCCTATCTCCCGACGGTGTATCGCCAAACGAGGATCGCTCCCGCCGGCGACGGCGCGTTCGCCTCGCGGCGGCTGGCGCGATCGTGCTCGCGATCGCCGCCGGCGCGGTGATCGTGCTGCTGCAGCCGGGATCGCCGAGCCACAGCGCGGCCGGCACCGGCGTACCGCCGGGTGACACGACGGCGACCGTCGAACGCCGGACGCTGGTGGAACACTCGTCGGTCGACGGCACGCTCAGCTACGGCGGCTCCCTCGAAATCTATGACCGGCTCGCGGGCACCTTCACCTGGCTGCCGCCGGTGGGCGCCGTGGTCGGGCGCGGCGGGACGCTGTTCCGCTTGAACAACCTGCCGGTGGCGCTCATGTACGGCTCGGTCCCCGCATACCGGGCGCTGAAGGTCGGCGTCAGCGACGGACCGGACGTGCGCCAGCTCAACGTCAACCTTGTCGCTCTCGGCTTCGACCCCTACGGCGCCATCACGGAGAACGACCACTTCAGCGAAGCAACCGCCGCGGCCGTGCGCCGCTGGCAGAAGGCCGAGGGGCTTCCCGAAACGGGCCAGGTGCAGCTCGGCCGCGTGATCTTCGCCCCGGGCGCGCGGCGAG
>DATMQX010000062.1:0-4899 GCA_035567055.1 Solirubrobacteraceae bacterium | reverse complement strand
AGGCCAGGGAGACGAAGCCCAGAATGGTTAGGGGCCGCAGGTCTCGTCTTCGCGGCGACGGCGAAGGGACTGGCCGCCCGGTCTTGGGGCACGTGCGATTAGCGTCTTCCATAGTGCACTCCTCTGGTGCCGAACCTCACGCAGAGGCTCGTGAACACAACGAGGGCAACGACCTCGGGGTTCGCGCACTGCTGAGCGTGTCTATTCGTGGGCTTCGTAGAAGCGTTTACCCGCGTTGTGGAATCCCGCGATTCCGTGATCGGTCCCGCCCTGCTGCCACATATTCGACAGCCGGGTAAGACCCCTGGGATCCGGGCGCATTCACCCCCGCCATTTCCATCGCAGTCCACGCCCAGGTTGTCGTTGACCGCGACGTGGAGGTCCTGCCTTCCGCCCAGGTAGCGCTCGGTCGTCTGGGCGGAGGCGTGGCCCAGGAGGAATTGTATATGCTCGAGGGCCCCCCCGGAGAGCCGGTAGAGTTTCGCGTAGGTCATCCGTGGGTCGCGGGGCGAGAGTTGGAGGGAGAGAAGGGCGGCGACTCCGCTGCGATGCCGAGGACGACCGTGGTCGAGAGCCGCTCCCCCACCACACTCCCGCACCGGCTGACCGCCCGGACGATGTGGCCTTCGGCGGTCCCAGCCAATAGGACCACGCTTTGACGGCCGTCTCGACCCAGTGCGGGACGGGGACCGTGCGGATCCCCCCTACTTGGCTTGAGTGAAGCAGCCGGGATACTGCGGTCAAGCGTGCCTGATGCTTGACAAGGACCGAACGTCACCCACGGAGAGGGGCTCACGGCCTCAGGTGGCTACTGCTCCCCATAATAACTGCCGGTCGACAGCTGGAGCGTGGCGCGCAGGCCTCCCCCCGGCGAGCTGCCGACCGAGATCTTTCCGCCGTAGAACTCCGCGAGCTCGCGAACGATCGCCAGGCCGAAGCCAGAGCCCGGCGAAGCCTCGTCGGCCCGGACGCCGCGCTGGAGAACGGCGTCCCGGAGCGACGGGTCGAGGCCAGGGCCGTCGTCGTCGACCGCGACGACGACTGCCCCATCCTGCAACGACGAAGCGACTGTGACCCGAGCCTTCGCCCACTTGCAAGCGTTGTCGAGGAGGTTGCCGAGCATCTCGTCGAGGTCTTCACGCTGGCAGCGAACGGAGTGCTCGGGAGAGACGTCGACGTCGATCACGAGGCCGCGATCCGCGTGGAGTCGAAGCAGCGTGCGGGCGAGTCCCTCCACAGACACAGCGACCGAGCAGCGGGCGCCGAGGCTGGCGCCGGACCCGGCAGTGCGGGCGTGCGCCAGGTGATAGTCCATCTGCCGCCGCATTCGCTCGACCTGCTGGCTGATCGCCGTGGCCAGCGCGGCGTGACCGGCGGCCGCGGCGCGCTCGGCTTCTTGTGACAAGACTGCCAATGGCGTCTTGAGACCGTGCGCGAGATCGCCAGCTTTGGCCTGCGCTCGCGCGACGCTCTTCTCGCGGTCGTCCAGCAGAGCGTTGAGATCGTCAACCAGCGGCTGCACTTCCGTGGGATAGCTGCCTTCTACCCGCCGGTCGCGGCCGTGGCGCACGGCGGCGAGCCGCGTCCGCAAGTAGCCGAGGGGCGACATGCCCGTCCGCACCTGCGTCAGGCCCGCCGCCAGCAGGCCGAGTGCCACGACGGACATCGCTCCGACGTGAACGAGCGGCCCGGGGAACCGGTGCAACAACAGATGGATGACGACGACGTTCGTGGCCGCAACCAGCCCAACCGTCCAGAGCAGCGCTCCCAGGAGCAGCCGCGAGCGGAGCGACTTCACGGCTCCGCCCCGATGCGGTACCCGAGCCCGCGGACCGTTTCAATGAAGCTCGCGCCCAGCTTGCGCCGGAGCCGGGCGATGAAGACTTCAACCGTGTTCGAGTCGCGTTCGAAATCTTGCGCGTAGATGTGCTCGGTCAACTCGCTTTGCGAGACGACACGGCCGCGTTGGTGCATCAGGTAGGCAAGCACGCGAAACTCGTGGCTCGTGAGCTTCACCGGCGTTCCGTCCTGCGTGACCTTGGCGAGGCGCAGGCTGAGCGCGACGTTGCCGCAGCGAAGCTCGGGGCCCAGCTGGCCGCTGGATCTGCGGATCAGCGCGCGCAGCCGCGCCAGGACTTCTTCCATGCGGAACGGCTTGGACATGTAATCGTCGGCGCCGCCATCGATGCCTAGGACCTTCTCGTGCCAACTGCCCCTGGCGGTCAACACGAGAACCGGAACGGACACACCGGCTTCCCGCCAGCGCCGGAGAACGGTCAAGCCGTCGATCTTCGGCAAGCCCAGGTCTAGCACCACGGCATCGTAGGGTTCGGTCTGCCCCAGGAACTCGGCGTGCTCGCCGTCACGGGCCGAGTCCACGGCGTAGCCCGCCTCGCCCAACGCGGTCGCGAGCTGTTTGGCTAGCGCTCCTTCGTCCTCCACAACCAGAACGCGCAGACTGGTCCTCCGCACCGTCGTTTGTATTGAACCTAGGCTGAACAGCACATGAACGGCGCGTTCAGCGGCCGTTCAGCCGCGCCTGTCTACTCTCCTGTATTGTGATCCGTCTGCAGGGCGGCGCCAAGGAGGAGACCCGATGGGACCGCTGATCGAGCTGCGCAAGGTCGGCAAGAGCTACGCCATGCCGGCCGGAGCGTTGCCGGCGTTGCAGGAGATCGATCTAGAGATCGGGAGGGGCGAGTTCGCCGCGATCGTCGGGAAGTCCGGAAGCGGTAAGTCCACCCTGCTGAACCTCATCGGCGGAATCGACCGTCCGAGCCAGGGCGAGGTCAGGGTCGCGGGGGTCTCGGTTCACGACGCCTCCGAGAACGCGCTAGCGCGCTGGCGGGGAAAAACGGTCGGGGTCGTGTTCCAGTTCTTCCAGCTCCTGCCCACCCTGACGACGGTGGAGAACGTCATGCTCCCGATGGACTTCTGTGACGCCCGCCCGCCGCGGGAACGCCGCCCGCACGCGCTCGAGCTGCTCGACCTCGTGGGGATCGCCGAGCAGGCGGACAAGCTGCCGTCCGCGCTCTCGGGCGGCCAGCAGCAACGCGCCGCGATCGCCCGCGCGCTCGCGAACGACCCACTTGTCGTCCTCGCCGATGAGCCGACCGGTAACCTCGACTCCGTGACCGCTCGCTCCGTTCTCGACTTGTTTCGCAAGCTGACCGGTCGCGGCACGACTGTGGTCATCGCTACGCACGAGCGTGACATCTCGGGCTTGATCGACCGCAGCGTCGAGCTGAACGACGGACGGGTGGTCTCGCAATGACGCTGACGACGCCATGGCGGAAAGCCTTCCGCGATTTCTGTCAAGAAGGCGTGCGTACCGTCCTCGTCGTCCTCGCGATCGCGCTCGGCATCGCGGGATTCGCGACGGTCCTCTCCTCGTACGCGATCCTAACTCGGGAGCTGAACGACGGCTATCTAGCTACGAACCCAGCCTCGGCGACCCTCTGGACCGACCGGGTCGACGATGAGCTGCTCGGGGCGCTTCTCGCCAAGGGCGGAGTCGTCGAAGCGGAGGCCAGGCGGGTCGTCTCGGGCCGCATCAAGGCCCGTCCGGGCGACTGGCGCCCTCTGCAGCTCTTCGTAGTGAAGGACTACGCCAAGATCCGCGTCAGCAAGCTGGTCCCGCAACAGGGTGCCTGGCCCCCGGCCCCCGGCGAGCTGCTGATCGAACGGGACGCCTTCCAGGTCGCGCACGTGCGCATCCGCGACGCCGTGACCGTCAAGATCGCGGAGGGCGAGGAGCGAACGCTGCGCGTCAGCGGCAGCGTCCACGACGTCGGGCAAGCCCAGGCGCGCATGGAGCAGATCGTCTACGGGTACATCGGAGTCGAAACGCTGGCCCTGCTCGGCGAAGAGCCGTCCCTCGACCAATTGAAGCTCGTCGTGGCCGGCGACAGGTTCGACGAAACGCACGTACGCAGTGTCGCCGCCGACGTCAAGCTGTGGGTCGAGAGCCGCGGGCATCCGGTTCGCCACATGGAGGTCCCGTCCCCCGGCAAGCACCCGCACGCCGACATCATGGGGGTTCTGCTCCTGGCCCAGGCGGGCTTCGGCCTCTTCGCGGTCGCGTTGAGCGGCATTCTGGTGGTCAACTTGCTCACGGCGCTGATGGCCTCCCAGCTCCGGCAGATCGGCGTCATGAAGGCGATCGGCGGGACGGGAGCGCAGATCGCATACATCTACCTCGGCCAGGCGCTCCTCTTGGGAGTCGCGGCGACGGCGGTGGCCGTTCCCGCGGGCATCCTCGGAGCCCGCGCGATGTGCCTGGCCATGGCGGTGTTCCTGAACTTCGACATCACCAGCTTCGCCGTGCCGGCGTGGGTCTACCTACTCGAGGGCGCCGTCGGGCTCGTGGTCCCCCTTCTGGCCGCCGCCCACCCGGTGTGGCGCGGCAGCTCCGTGTCCGTGCGGGAAGCGCTCGCGGACGTGGGCGTCGCGCAGAACGTCTTCGGGACGACCGCATTCGACCGCGCGCTCGCGGGCCTGGGCGGGGTCCCGCGTCCACTGCTGCTGGCGCTTCGCAACAGCTTCAGGCGGCGCGCGCGAATGGCGCTCACGCTGGTCACGCTCGCGGCAGGCGGCCTGTTTTTCATGTCGGCCCTCAACATCCGGGGCTCGATGATTTACACGCTCGACCGCATGTTCGGCGCGATGAAGTTCGACGTGATCGCGACGTTCGCCGCGCCGGTCCCGATCGAGAAGATGGAGCGCGCGGCCAGGAGCACACCGGGCGTGACCGCGCAAGAGGGCTGGATCACGACCGAGGCGTCGATCGCCCGCCCTGGCGAGGAGCTCGAGGCGGTGGAAGCCGGAGCCCCGGAGGCGCCAGCCGGCGGACCTCACGGCGCAGGTGGGCATCCGGCCAATCGCTTCACGGTGGTGGCA
>DATMQX010000061.1:0-2960 GCA_035567055.1 Solirubrobacteraceae bacterium | reverse complement strand
CCGTCCGGTCTACGGCGCAGGCGCCGGCGCGCACTCTTACGGAACCGATGGAGCGACGGCGCGGCGGTGGTGGAACGTCGCCCGTCCGCGCGACTACGTCGCGGCATCGGATCCTGAGCTGGACGGTGAGGTCCTGGAGGCGCGCAAGACGGCCGCCGAGTCGCTCATGCTCGGGCTGCGTACGTCGGAAGGAATGGCTCCTCCGCCAGGATTCGATTCAGAGCTGGACGAGCTCGTGGCAAGCGGCCTGATCGCCCGAGCGGGCGGCCGGATCGTGCCCACCCGGCGCGGCATGGACCTTCACAACCAGATCGCGCTCGCGGTACTGTAGTTGGCACTCTGCGGGGCAGAGTGCTGAAAACAATGGAGAACAGAAAGCAGGAGATCCTTCGAGCCGTGGTGCAGGAGTTCACGACGAACGCCGTGCCCGTCGGTTCCCAGGCGCTCCAGAGCCGCTACTTCGTCAACCTGTCGTCGGCCACGATCCGGAGCGAGCTCGCCGAGCTCGCCGACCTGGGCTACCTGGCCCAGCCGCACACCTCATCCGGGCGCGTGCCCACGGATTCCGGCTACCGCTATTTCGTCGACTTCCTGATGGACCTCGAGACGATTCCCGACCAGGTCGGCGCCTACATCGACAGCGAGCTGCGGCAGGCGCCCGCCGACGTCCAGGGCATGGTCGAGAAGGTCGCGATGACCGTCGCCGCCGTGACACAGAACGCGTCCGTCGCCAGCGCGCCCCAGGGCTCGCAGGCAAGGATCAAGCACGTGGACCTCGTCTCGCTCGAGCCGACCGAGGTCCTGCTGATCCTCCTGCTGGAGGGCAACCTGCTGCGGCAGCAGGTGCTGACCGTCGCCGAGGCGGCCACGCAGATCGAGCTCACAAGGGTGGCCGCCACGCTCAACACGACGTTGGGCGGCAAGGGAAGCGAAGAGGTCCGTCGCCACTACGAGAGCGCCGCGCTCGGGCTCGAGAAAGAGCTGCTCGGCCGTGTCGTGACCGTGCTCGACATCTACGAGAAGGGTTCGGAAAGCCTGGTGGTTCACGACGGCGTGCGCAACCTGCTCCGCCAGCCCGAGTTCGCGGAATCGTCTCGCCTGCACCAGGTGCTCGAGGTGCTGGAGGAGACGAGGTACCTGACGGTGCTGCTGCGCCAGCTCATCGGCGAGTCAGATCTCCAGATCGTGATTGGTTCCGAAAACGCGTCGAGCCAGCTGCAGGGCTGCGCCGTCGTGCTGACGACATACGGCCCGTCCAACCGGCTCAAGGGAGTGCTCGGCGTGATCGGGCCAACCCGCATGGCCTACAGCCAGACGGTGGCCCGGCTGCAGGCAGTGGCCCGGAGCGCGAGCGACCGCATGGCGGACCTGGGAGTTTGATCGCACCTGTGCGCGCGGTATCTAGATAGAGATGACAACCCGGAAGCCCCCGCACGAACCGCACGAGCCAGAGCGGCGCAGCGAGACGATCGCGCCACTGGAGTCCACGGCGATTGCCTTGATGGAAGGCAAGATCGCCGAGTTGGAGTCCGCCGTCGCCGAGGCGAAGGATCGCTACCTGCGCACCGCCGCCGACTTCGACAACTTCAAGAAGCGGTCGCGACAGCAGCAGCTCGAAACGATCCAGCACGCTTCGGCCGACCTCATCGGGAGGCTCCTGCCGGCCCTTGACGACCTGCACAAGGCGCTCGACCACAAGCCGGCGGGCGTCGACGAGTCGTGGGCGAAGGGACTCGAGCTCAGCGTCCGCAAGCTCGAGGAGGCGCTCAGCGCGCACGGCCTGGAACCGATCCACGCCGTCGGCGTTCCGTTCGACCCCAAGCTGCACGAGGCGATCGGGTACGAGGAATCGGGCGAGCACCCGGAGGACACCGTGACCTCCGAGCTGCGTCGCGGATACCGCATCCGCGACCGTGTTGTCAGGCCGGCGCTCGTCAAGGTGGCCCGCCCACCAGCTGAGCTCCCGGCATCCGACGGCGAATCAAACAACTAGCAGTTGGCCGTCAAGCGCGACTACTACGAGGTCCTGGGCGTTGGGCGGGCGTGCACTGCAGAGGATCTGAAGCGCGCTTTTCGGAAGATCGCCATGGACTCGCATCCCGACCGCAATCCCGATGACGCGATCGCGGCCGCCCGCTTCAAGGAGGCCAGCGAGGCTTACTCCGTGCTGTCCGACCCGGGCCGGCGCCGGACCTACGACATGTTCGGCCACGCTGCCGTGGAGCAGGGCGGCGGACCCGGCATCGACTTCTCGGACATGCCGTTCGGGGACATCTTCGACACGTTCTTCGGTGGCGGCTTTGGCGGTCGCGGCCGGCGCGAGCGCTCGAACCGCGGCGACGACCTCCGGTACGACCTGACGATCACCTTCGAAGAGGCGTTCACAGGCGTCGAGAAGCAGATCGACATCGCGCGGCTCGCCAACTGCGAGCGCTGCTCGGGCAGCGGAGCCGAGCCGGGCACCGGTGAGGAAACATGCCCCACCTGCCGCGGCACGGGCCAGGTCAGGCGCCAGCAGCAGTCCATCTTCGGAGCGGTCGTGACAGCGGCCACGTGTCCCACCTGCGCAGGGGCGGGCCGCCTGTTGAAGAGCCCCTGCACGCAGTGCCGCGGCCAGGGCCGGGTACAGGTGGGCAAGCGGCTGGCCGTCAGGGTTCCCGCCGGCGTGGACACCGGCTCGCAAATCCGCATCAGCGGGGAGGGGGGAGCGGGCCTGCGGGGCGGCCAGCCGGGAGACCTGTACGTGGTGCTCCGCGTCAAGGCCCACCCGCACCTGGCGCGCCACGAGCACGACACGGTTTACGAGCTACGCGTGAACATGGTCCAGGCCGCCCTCGGCGACCGGATCGAGATCCCCACGCTCGAGGGCGTGGTCGAGATCTCCATCCCCGCCGGCACCCAGCACGGCCAATCGTTCCGTCTGGCCGGGCGCGGAATGCCCGACGTCAGGGGAGGCCGCC
>DATMQX010000060.1:0-13913 GCA_035567055.1 Solirubrobacteraceae bacterium | reverse complement strand
CGAGCTGCATGATCAGCAGCTCGAGGTGTTCGCGATCGCCGCCGAGCGCCTCGTAGGCGGCCTTCATCCGCTGCACGTAGCCGTGATGGTCGGCGCCCCATACGTCGATCTGCCGTTCGAATCCCCGCTCGCGCTTGTCCTCGTGATAGGCGATGTCCGATGCGAAGTAGGTGTGCTCGCCGCCCGACCGGACGAGCACGCGATCCTTGTCGTCGCCGAACTCGGTTGTGCGCAGCCACAGCGCCCCGTCTCGGCGGTAGGTCCGGCCCTGCTCCTCGAGCAGGGAGAGGGTGTGGTCCACCGGGCTCGGGTCGCCCTCGTGGAGCGTGCTCTCGTAGGCCCAGTGGTCAAAGCCCTTCACCCCGAACGCGGCCAGCGAGCTCTGCATCTGCCCGACCATCACGCCCACGGCGGCATGGCCGAGCTCCGCGGGATCGCTCGAGTCGGTCCCCACCTGGCTCACGAGCTGCTCGACGTACGCGCCCCGATAGCCGTCCTCGGGCACCGGCTCGCCGCGGGCGAGCGCGCGGATCGACTCACCAAGCTTGCGCACCTGCGAGCCGGCGTCGTTCACATAGAACTCTCGCCCGACCTCGTGGCCGTGGAAGGCGAGCACCCGCGCGAGCGCGTCCCCGTAGGCCGCGTTGCGCGCGTGGCCGACGTGCATCGGTCCCGTCGGGTTGGCCGAGACGAACTCGACGAGGATACGCTCGGCATGACTCGCGCCGCCGGCGCCGAACAGCTCTCCCCCCTCGAGAGCGCCGGCGAGCGCGCCCACCAGCCAGTCGTCCGACAGGAACAGGTTGAGGAAGCCGGGGCCAGCCACCTCGAAGCGGTCGAGGCTCGCGCCCAGCCGCTCCCGGAGCGCCTCGCCGAGGCGCGCCGCGACCTCGCGCGGGGAGGCGCCGAGCCCCGGGGCCAGCACGAGAGCTGCGTTCGTCGAGTAGTCGCCGAACTCGGCCCGCCTCGGCCGCTCGAGCGTTATCGAACCGCGGTGTGAGGCACTGATGGTCGCGGCGGCGTCCTGCGCCGAGGGCCGGGCGTTCTTGGCTGCGCCTGCGGCGAGCTCCGCCGCTGCCCCCAGCACGGCCTCCCGGAGGCTGTCGAGCGGCGTCTGCCAAGGGCGCCCGCGGAGGGCTTGGTCATCGCTGGCAAAAGGCTCGGTCATGGTCCGTGGGCGGCGCTTGCGATACTAGCTATGTGAACGACCAAGACTCAGGCGCCGAGCGCCACATAAATATCCATCTCTCCCCCGAGATCATGGGTGGCGTCTACGCGAACTTCGCGAACGTCAGCCACTCCGACTACGAGTTCACCATCACCTTCGCGCGGGTCGACCACGAGGTCGAGTCCGAGGAGGTTCCTGGTGTGGTCGTCTCCCGTGTCAACCTGTCGCCCCGTTTCATGCGCGAGCTGATCGATGCGATGGAGGACAACTACTCCAAGTGGCTCACGCGGGAGGGCATCAAGAACCTGCCCGAGTACGGCGGATCGGAGAACCCGCCCGAGGAGTCCTAGGCTCGGCCGCGCGGCACGCGGGCGAGGGACGACGACTGACCGCGGGCTTGCGGCCTCGCGTGGATCGGCCGCCGATGAGTGGTGTTCCTACCCTGCAATGATGAAGGTCGCCGTCATCTCGGACATCCATGGCAACCGTCACGCGTTCGAGGCGACCCTCGAGGCGATCGCCGACAGCAGCGCCACGGAGGTGTGGTGCCTGGGCGACCTGGTCGGCTACGGCGCCGAGCCCGACGCATGCGTGGAGCTCGCTCGCGAGCACGCCGCCGTCTGCCTTGCGGGAAATCACGATCTGGCCGTGATCGGCGAGATACCCCTGGATGAGTTCTCGCGCGGCGCGAGCCTCGCTGCACAGTGGACGCAGGAGGTAATCGCGCCCGAGAACCTCGCCTTCCTCGCGAGCCTGAGCCCGCAGGGCGCGGAGGGCGAGATCGGGCTCTATCACGCGAGCCCGCGCGATCCCGTCTGGGAGTACGTCGTCTCGGCGCTGCTCGCGGAGCTGTGTCTCGACGCTCAGCCGGCCCGCATCTGCCTGATCGGCCATTCGCACGTGGCCCTCTCGTTCGTCCGCCGCGAGGGGGCGCTCACCACGGGAGAGCCTCAGCGCGATGGGGCCGAGCTCGACGTCGCGGGCGGCGAGTGGCTGCTCAACCCTGGTAGCGTCGGACAGCCGCGCGATGGCGACCCGCGGGCAGGCTGGCTGCTGCTGGACATGGAGGACCTAACGGCGTCCTATCATCGTGCCGCGTACGACGTGGCGGGGGCGGCCGCGGCCATACGCGCCGCACGGCTACCTGACTCGCTCGCCGAGCGCCTCGAGTACGGTCAATGACGATTCAAGAGCCCTCTTACAACGATTCCTCCTCGCGTGGCACCGCAGCGACGCTGATACGTGGGGCCCTGGCCGGGCTGCTTGGCATGCTCGCGGCGGTCCTGGTCTCCTGCGGAAGCACAGGCGCCGGCCTGATCCCGGCCGGCTCCGCGGGACCCCTGCAGAGCGATTTCGAAGCGATCGCGCGGGCCGCCGAAACGGGCAACGGGAGTTGCGCGGCCACAGAATCCGCGGTCGCGAAGACGGAAGCGGATTTCAACTCGCTCCCGGCTAGCGTCGACAGCGGGCTGCGGACGAGGCTGCGGGAAGGGATCACCCACCTGCGCTCCCGCGCCCTGATTCTGTGCGCGCAGCCGATCCAGCAGCCGACCGTGACGAGCACTACTAAGACCACACCTACGGTGCCCACGACGACCTCCACACCCACCACGACCACGCCGACAACCCCGACCGTCACCACGCCGACGACGCCCACGACGACGCCAACGACGACCGGACCCGAGGGCGGCACGCCGGCGCCGGGCACCGAACCCGCGCCGGGCGGGCAGGGCGGCACCGAACCGGGCGCGGGCGGCTCTGGTGGCGCCGGCGCCGGTCAGGAAGGCGGCAAATGAGCGCCGTTGAGATCGCAGGGCGCTACCGGCTGGAGGGCCGCCTGGGCTTCGGCGGGATGTCGACGGTCCACCGGGCTCTTGACCTGCGCCTCGAGCGCCAGGTCGCGGTCAAGCTCCTGGCCGAGCATCTCGCGGAGGACCCCACATTCGTCTCCCGCTTCCAGCGCGAGGCACAGGCGGCGGCCCGCCTGGTTCACCCGAACATCGTTCAGGTCTTCGACTCCGGTCAGGATGAGCGCTCGGCTCAGTACTTCATCGTGATGGAGTACATCGAGGGATACTCATGCGCTGAGATCCTGCGTGACGACGGGTGGGTCGAGGTGGAGGAGGCGATCGATATCGTCGAGCAGGCCTGCGAGGGGTTGCACTACGCCCATCGCAACGGGGTCGTCCACCGGGACGTCAAGCCGGGCAACCTGCTGCGAGCACGCGAAGGCGAGGTCAAGCTCGCCGACTTCGGCATCGCCAAGGCGACGGAGCAGTCAAGCATCACGCAGGTCGGCTCGGTGCTCGGCACCGCGGCGTATCTCGCGCCGGAGCAGGCGCGAGGCGAAGAGGCCGGCCCAAGCGCCGATCTCTACGCCCTGGGCGTGGTCACCTACCAGCTGATCTCCGGGCGACTGCCCTACGAGGCAACCTCGCTCACCGAGCTCGCCCTCAAGCAGCAGCAGGAAGAGCCGGCGACGCTCGACACGCTCGTTGCGGCCGTGGGGCCGGAGCTCGCGGACGCCGTAGCGATCGCCCTCTCACTGGATCCACGTGACCGCTATCAGACCGCGCGAGAGATGGGGCGCGCGCTGCGCGACGGCCTGGGCGGCATAGCGCCCGGCGATGGCACAAGCGTCCGACGCCGTGCCCCTGCCACGCAGGCAACGACCGTGATGGCCAAGGACCCGGGCGCCACCAGGCGGCGCGCGGCAGCGCCCGCGGCTGCGATCGCGCCTCGCCAGCCCCGCCCGGGACCGCCCCGCCGGAAATCTACCTCCGAGCCTGCGGGATACGCCGCGGCCTCGCGGCCCCGCCGCCGCAAAGGCCGTCTGCTTCCGCTGCTCCTGTCGCTTCTCGCACTGGCCCTCGTGATCGTCGCCATCGTCCTGATCACGGCGCCGTCGCCGACGAGGGTGGTGCTCCGAAACGTTGTCTACAACGACGTGCAGCAGGCCTCATCAGCGCTTAAATCGCTCGTCTCCGAAAACACCAAATAGCGCGCGAGCGGCGAGCTCTGTTCGGGCGCTCACCGAGCCGCCGCCGCCTGAGCGCCGCGTCCGGTGCGACATCCTAGGTGTACAACCGATGCTCGCCGCCATCCTCAACGTCGAACACTGGGTCCAGGTTGCTGGCTATCCGCTCCTCTTCCTGATCGTGATGGGCGAGTCCAGCGGAGTGCCCGTGCCCGGGGAGACGGCCCTGATCACCGGCTCGATTCTCGCCAGCAGGGGCAAGCTGCAGATCGAGCCGGTGATCGTGCTGGCGGCCGCAGGTGCGATCGTCGGGGACAACATCGGCTATCTCATCGGGCGCAAGGGCGGACGCTGGCTGCTCGAACGTCCGGGCCGCCTCTACCGCCAGCGCCGGCAGGTCCTCGAGACGGGAGAGCCGTTCTTCGAGCGCCACGGCCCCAAGGCCGTCTTCTTCGGGCGCTTCATCCTCGGCCTGCGCCTGTGGGCCTCGTGGCTGGCGGGCGCAACGCGCATGGACTGGCGCTCGTTCGCGCTGTGGAACGCGCTCGGCGGTATCTGCTGGGCAACCGTCATCGGCCTGCTCTCCTACTACCTCGGCCGCGCCGCGGGAGACGCGGTCAAAACCTTCGGCCTATTCGGTCTCGGGGCAGCGCTGCTGGCCATCGGAACCGCGTTCCTCGCGCATCGTCGCCACCGGCGCGGACGGGAGCGGCGGGCCGAGGTCGCCGCGGCCGAGGCGGCTGCCCCTCACCCCGGCGAGGAGTGACAGCCGGCATCGCGTTCACGAAAAAGGCGCCTCACGGGCGCCTGGTGTGTGATTGATCTGGCGGCGGTGGCTCAGCAGCCGTTGCCGTTGCCGGGAGCGATGCGCTCCCACATGTCGGCCAGATCGCTCAGCTCACTCTCGGTGAAATGCGAGAAGAAGTGCTCCCTGACGACGGCGAGATGCGTCACGCGCGCCGCTTCCAGCCGGTCGAGGCCGGCGTCGGTCAGACAGGCGTAGGAGCCGCGCGCGTCGTGATCGCACGAGCAGCGCTCGAGCAGGCCATCGCGCTCGAGACGGTCCACGAGCCGGGTCAGCCCGCTGCGGGAGAGCTGCGCCTGTTCGGCCAGGTCGCACATTCGCATGCGGCCGCGGCTGGATC
This sequence comes from Solirubrobacteraceae bacterium, assembly GCA_035567055.1. GTDB lineage: Bacteria > Actinomycetota > Thermoleophilia > Solirubrobacterales > Solirubrobacteraceae > Palsa-744. Next base: position 8,623 of record DATMQX010000060.1, on the reverse strand, counting down.
CCTGGAGATGATGGAGCACCTCATAGGAGGTCATCGGCAGCCGATGCGCCCGCTCGAGTTCGGCGTCCAGTCGCTTGGCGAGGCACCCGTGCGCATGAAGGAGGCCTCGCCAGGCGCGTAGCTCTCCCTCTGTGAGTGCCCCCTGATCGGAGGTCGGAATCTTGACGGCGGTCGCGGTCGACATGGCGGTCCAGTGCGGATCCTTCTCAGCCGAACATAGCAGCGTCGGGGCTGCAAACCCGGCAAATCCGGGTCATCGCCGCGTGGCTCTCCAGGCCCACCACATCATCATCGGCTGCAGCGGGAGCCGTGCATAGAGGGCCCATCGCGGGATCTTGCGGAAGCGCTCGGGCGACCGTGCCATGTACAGGTTCGCGGGGAAGATCGCGGCGAGCAGCGCCACCAGCCCGGGCCCGGCCAGCCTCCGGGTGCGCAATGGCAGCACGGCCAGGCCACCGACTATCTCCGCCACGCCGCTGACGGCGACGACGCGCTTGGCGTCGTCCCGCAGGCGCGGCGGCACGATCTGTTCGTAGGCGCGCGGCATCACGAAGTGGTTCACTCCCGAGCCGACGAAGAACGCGGCGAGCAGACGCCGCGATCGCGCTCGGTCCCGCTTCTCCTCTCCCAGTGTGCTCATCCTCTCCTTCCGCCGCCGGAGCCATCCGGCGCGGCCTGAAATCTAGCGATCTTCGATCAGCGAGCGTCCCGTCATCTGCGGAGGCTGTGCGATCCCCAGCAGCTCGAGCACCGTCGGTGCGACGTCGGCGAGGACACCGCCCTGCTGGCGCAGCCGGACCCCGGGGATCGTCACGATCAAGGGCACCGGGTTCAGCGAGTGCGCCGTGTTCGGACTGCCGTCGGGCTCGATCATGTGGTCGGCGTTGCCGTGATCGGCGGTCACGACGCAGACGCCGCCGGTCTCGCGTACGGCCTCGAGCACACGGCCCAGACTCTCGTCGACGGCTTCGACCGCCTCCACCGCCGCCTCGATCACGCCGGTGTGCCCGACCATGTCGGCGTTCGCGAAGTTGATGATCCCGAAGGCCGGTCGGTCGGCCCGCCAGGCCTCGACGAACGCCGTCGTGGCCTCCCGCGCGCTCATCTGGGGCCTGTGGTCATAGGTCGGCACGTCGCGCGGCGAGGGCACCAGCTCGCGGCGCTCGCCGCTCAGCGGCGTCTCCTCGCCCCCGTTGAAGAAGTACGTCACGTGCGGGTACTTCTCCGTCTCGGCCACATGCAGCTGCGAGGCGCCGCGCGCGGCGAGCACGGCGGACAGCGTCGTCGCCGGTCGCTCGGGCGAGAACGCCACCGGATACGGCCACCCCTCCTCATACTCGGTGAACGTCGTCAGGCGCCGGATCGGCGGCGCACCACCGCGGCCCTCCCATCCGGGCAGATCATCGCCACCGATCGGAGACCGGCCAACGCCGAACTGCGGCTCGGCCAGCGCCCGTGTCAGCTGGCGCATGCGATCGGGCCTGAAGTTGAAGCAGATCACGCTGTCCTGGGGCCTGATCCGGGCCTCCTCGCCGACCAGCGTCGGCTCGATGAACTCGTCCGTCTCTCCACGCTCATAGGCCTCGCTCACGGCCTGCTCGCCGGTGTCCGCGCGGTGCGCTGCGCGCCCGTGCACGAGCAGGTCATAGGCCCGCTGCGTGCGGTCCCAGCGGCGGTCGCGATCCATCGCCCAGTAACGCCCGACGACGGATCCGACCCGCGCACCGGCCGTGCGGTCCAGCTCGGCGAGGTAACCGGCGCCTGCGTGGGGAAGCGTGTCGCGCCCGTCGGTGAAGGCGTGCACGACGACGTCCTCGACGCCCAGCGAGCTCCCCAGCTCGATCAGCGCGTGCAGGTGCTCGAGCGAGGAGTGCACGCCCCCGTCGGAGACCAGCCCGAGCAGGTGCACCCGCTCGCTGCCGCTGAAGGCGGCTCGCAGGGCCTGGTTCTCGGCCAGCGAGCCGTCGGCGATCGAGTCGTCGATGCGCACGAGATCCTGACGGACCACCGCGCCCGCGCCCAGGTTCAGATGGCCCACCTCGCTGTTGCCCATCTGACCGTCGGGGAGCCCCACGGCTCGCCCGCAGGCCTGGAGCGTGGTGTGCGGGAGGCTGCGCCAGAGCTCGTCGAACACGGGCGTGCGGGCCAGCGATACCGCGTTGCCCGGCCCGGGAGGGGCAAGGCCCCAACCGTCGAGCACCACCAGGCAGACCTGTTCGGCGGGCGGGCCGCCGGCGCCCGCCGCTGCGCTCATCGCCTCGCCGCAGACGCCGCCGCGAGCCGCGACGGCCCGGTCGCGGCCACGATCTGCGCGAAGGACTCCGCGTCCAGCGACGCCCCCCCGACGAGAGCCCCGTCGACGTCCTGGAGCGCGAGCAGCTCCGGCGCGTTCTCCGGCTTCACCGACCCCCCGTAGAGGATCCGTACCGCCTCGGCCGCGTGCTTCTCCCTGCCGGCGACGAGCGCCCTGATGAACGCGATCGCCTCCTGCGCCTGCTGCGGCGTCGCGACCCGGCCGGTGCCGATCGCCCAGATCGGCTCGTACGCGATCACGACCGACGTCAACTGCTCGTCGGGCACGCCGGCCAGGTCCTCGTTGATCTGCTGACGCAGCTTGCGGTCGGTCTCGTCGTTGTCGCGCTCCTTCTCGGTCTCGCCCACACACAGGATCGGCACGAGCCCGGCGGCGAGCGCAGCCGGCACCTTCAGCGCCAGCGCCCGGTCGGTCTCCCCGCCGAAGGCGCGCCGCTCTGAATGCCCGAGCACGACTCCGCGCACGTCGAGCTCGACGAGCATCGGCGGCGAGATCTCGCCGGTGAACGGTCCCTCCGGATCGTGGTGCATGGTCTGGGCGAACACCTCCACCGGCGATCCCCGGGTGCTGTCGATCATCGGCTGCAGGTCGGTGAACGGCACGCAGATCGCGATGTCCACGCCGTCGACGGCGGACACCCGCGGGAGCAGCGCCTGGATGTATTCCTCGGCCTGCTCCTGCGTCTTGTGCATCTTCCAGTTGCCGGCGATCAGCGGTCGGCGAGCAGTCGGCGACGGCCCGGTCGCGCCGGCCCGGTCGCGGCCCGGTGGCGTGCTCGCCATTACGAGGGCACCCCAGCCCCATCGAGCGCCCGTACGCCCGGCAGCACGTGGCCCTCGACCAGCTCGAGCGTGGCGCCACCGCCCGTGGACAGGTGGTCGACCTCCCGCTCCAGACCGAAGCGGGCCAGCGCCGCCGCCGAATCGCCGCCGCCGACGACCGTCAGGCCCTTGGCGGCCGCCACCGCCTCCGCCACCGCGCGCGTCCCCGCGGCGAACGGCTCGTGCTCGAAGGCGCCCATCGGGCCGTTCCAGAAGACCGTGCCGGCGGCCGCGATCTCTCGCGCGTAGCGCTCGGCCGTAGCGGGTCCGATGTCCAGGCCCATCCAGCCATCCGGGACGTCGACGCCATCCAGCACGCGGTGCTCGGAGTCAGCGGCCGGACTCCGGCCGATCACCAGGTCGACGGGGAGCTCGAGGCGGGCGTGCCCCGGACGGCCCGCCTGCTCGAGGGCGTGCCGCGCATGGTCGGTGTCCTCCACGCTGCACAGCGACTCGCCGACGGCATGACCTTGGGCGGAGAGGAACGGGAAGCACATCGCGCCACCGATGATGACCACATCGGCCAGCTCCAGAAAGCGGTCGATGACGGCGATCTTGTCGGCCACCTTGGCCCCGCCGATGATCGCGATGAGCGGGCGCGCCGGGCTCTCGAGGATGCCTGTGAGCGTGAGCACCTCGCGTTCGAGCAGCCGTCCGGCGGCGCTGGGAAGCAGATGCGCGACGCCCTCGGTGCTGGCGTGCGCGCGGTGCGCGGCGCCGAACGCGTCATCTACATACACGTCGCCCAGCTCGGCCAGTGCCCGGGCCAGCTCCGGGTCGTTGCTCGTCTCGCCCGGCTCGAAGCGGACGTTCTCGAGCACCAGCAGCTCACCCTGCTCGAGCTTCTCGCTGAGCGCCTTGACCCGATCGCCCACGACCGCCGGCGCCAGCGTGACCCTCGCATCGATGAGCTCCCGCAGCCGGGCCACGACAGGAGCCATCGACAGGCGCTGATCTGCTCTCCCCTGTGGCCGGCCCAGGTGGGAGACCAGCACGAGCCTGCCTCCGCGCCCGCGCAGCTCTTCGATCGTCGCGAGCGCCGCGACGATCCGCGTATCGTCGGCGACGACCGGCTCTCCGTCCTCGCCCTCGTCCAGGGGCACGTTGAAGTCCACCCGGACCAGGACCCGCTTCCCGCGTACGTCCAGATCCTCCATGCTCCTCACGGCCTGCCTCCCATCCTCGCGCGCTCCCTCACGATATCCCCCGCCGCCCTGCCATTTCGCGACCCGCCGCGTCCTGCCAGCGCTCACAGAACCCTTTGCACAAGGTCCACCAGCCGGTTCGAGTAGCCCCACTCGTTGTCGTACCAGGCGACCACCTTCACCATCGTGCCGTCCATCACGACCGTCAGCTGCGAGTCGACGATCGATGAGAAGGGCGATGAGACGATGTCGCTGGAGACGATCGGGTCCTCCGTGTACTGCATGATGCCGGCGAGCGGGCCGCTCTCGGCCGCCGCTCTGAGCGCGCCGTTGACCTCCTCGACGCTCGTCTCCCGCTCACACTCGACCGTGAGATCGACGACCGAGCCGGTGGGCACGGGGGCGCGGATCGAGAACCCGTTCAGCTTGCCCTGCAGTGACGGGATCACGAGGCCGATCGCCTTCGCAGCGCCCGTCGAAGCCGGGATCAGGTTGATCGCCGCGGCGCGGGCACGACGCAGGTCCCTGTGCGGCAGGTCCTGGAGTCGCTGATCGGCCGTGTACGCATGGATCGTGGTCATCAGGCCGTGCCTGATGCCGACGGTGTCGTTCACCACCTTCGCCACGGGCGCCAGGCAGTTCGTCGTGCACGACGCGTTCGAGATCACATCGTGGCGCTCGCGATCGTAGACCTCGTCGAAGTTCACGCCGAGCACGACCGTCGCGTCGGGGTTGGTGGCGGGAGCCGAGATGATCACCTTCTTGGCGCCCTGCTGCAGGTGCTTGGCGGCTGCCTCGCGGTCGGTGAACAGCCCCGTCGACTCGATCACGACGTCGACCCCCAACTCCCCCCACGGCAGCGCGCCGGGATCCCGCTCCGCCAGCACCTTGAGCTCGTCGCCGTCGACCTCCAGCGCTCCCTCTCCGCGGGCCGCGACCGTCCCAGGGTAGGGGCCGAGGATCGAGTCGTACTTGAGCAGGTGCGCGAGCGTCTTCGAGTCCGTCAGGTCGTTCACGGCGACCCATTCGATCTCGGCGGCCGTCAGATCGGCTCGAGTCTTGGCCGCGCGGAAGGCGTTCCGGCCGATCCGGCCGAATCCGTTGATCCCCACGCGTACGGGCATTGAGTGTCCTCCTGGAGCGAAAATGAACGATGCCGGGTCGCGGATAACGGCTCCGTCGCCCGGCTCCGGGAGGCTATCAGCGGACGAGGCTCACGAGCCGGCGCGCGGCGGCTTGTCGATGTCGCGGTGGGCGACGGCGACGTCAAGATCCTCGTCGCCCCGGTAGCGCTCGGCGAGATGCTCGGCGATCGCGACCGAGCGGTGGCGGCCGCCCGTACATCCGATCGCGATCACGAGATGCGCCTTGCCCTCGGCGACGTACTGGGGGAGCAGGAAGTCGAGCATCCCGCCCAGCCTCACGTACAGCTCCTCCAGCCGCCCGTCGAGGCCGATGTACTCGACGACCTGCTGATCGAGGCCGGTCAGCTCGCGCAGCTGCGGCTCGTAGTGGGGGTTCGCCAGGAAGCGCACGTCGAATGCCAGGTCCTCCTCGCGCGGCGGCCCGTGCTTGAAGCCGAAGCTCATGAAAGTCACGGCCATGCGTCCCGTCTTCTGGCGGGGGAGGAACTCGTCCGCGATCTTGCCGCGCAGCATCGCGGCGGACATGCCCGTCGTATCGATCACGAGGTCCGCCCGGCTGCGCAGCGGTTCGAGCAGGGCACGCTCGGAGGCCACGCCGGCGGCGACGCTGCCCTCCGGCGCCAGCGGATGGCGCCTGCGTGTCTCCTTGTAGCGGGTCACGAGCGTCTGCTCGGACGCCTCCAGGAACAGGAGGTGGTGGTTGAGGCCGAGCACGTCGAGATCGTCGACGACCGCTCTGAGCGCCTCGAAGTACTGGCCGCCGCGCACGTCCGAGACGACCGCCGCGCGCTCGACCTTCGAACCCTTGTGCACGAACAGCTCGACCAGCGAGCGGATCATCTCGGGCGGCAGGTTGTCGACGCAGAAGTAGCCCGCGTCCTCGAACACGTTCATCGCCGTCGACTTGCCGGCGCCGGAGAAGCCGGTGATCACCACGAAGTCCTGCAGACGCGACTCGACGACCGGCTTGCCGGACCGCCGGCCGGCGCCTCTCAGCGGACGGATGGGCTTGATCACGGCCATACCCTTGATTCTGTCGCTCCTGCCGGACACGGGGTTAACTTTCTGCGCGGACGCGCTCTCAGCCGGCGCGGTGCAGTCTCCCGTGCAGCTCGCGGGCGACCTTCGCGGGCAGCCCCGGCACCGCCTGCAGCTCCTCGCGGGAGGCCGCGACGACGCCCTCGGGCGAGCCGAAGTAGGTGAGCAGCGCTCGCTTGCGGGCCGGCCCGACGCCCGGCAGCTCGTCCAGCAGCGAGGTCGTCATCGCCTTGTCGCGGCGCGTTCGATGGTGGGCGAGCGCGAAGCGATGAGCCTCGTCGCGCACGCGCTGCAGCAGCTGAAGCTCGGGCGTGGAGTGGTCCAGCAGCAGCGGCTCGCGGCGTCCCGGCTGGAAGACCTCCTCGATGCGCTTGGCCAGCGACACCACGGCAACTCCGCGATCGCGAAAGCCCCGCAACGGCTCGAGTCCGGCCGCGAGCTGTCCCCTGCCGCCGTCGATCACGACGAGGTTCGGCAGCGAGGCGAAGCTGGCGTCATATGCGGGATCGTGAGGCGAGATGTCCGACTGGCGCTCCCACTGCGCGAAGCGGCGGGCGAGGACCTCGCCGATCGCCGCGTAGTCATCCGGCGAGCCATCGACGGTGCGGATCTTGAAGCGCCGGTAGTCGGCCTTCTTCGGCGCTCCGCCCTCGAACACGACCATCGAGGCGACGGTGTGGCTTGCGCCGAGGTTGGAGACGTCGAAGCACTCGATGCGGATCGGGGGCGCGTCGAGGCCGAGCGTGGACTGCAGGCCCTCGAGCGCCTCCACGCGTCCCTGACGGCGCCGCTCCGAACGGAGCTTCTCCTGGTCCAGCGCGAGCAGGGCGTTGCGCTCGGCCAGCTCGAGGATGCGGCGCTTCTCGCCGCGCTCGGCCGCGCGCAGCTCAACCGGGCCGCCGCGACGGCTGGCGAGCGCCTCGGCCAGCGCCTCGCGCTGCTCCAGCTCGCGCTGGACCACCAGCAGCGACGGGATCGCCGTCTGGCCCCCGTAGTACTGGAGCATGAACTCCTCGGCGACCTCCGCGAGGTCGCGCTCGGTCTCGTTGGAGAGATAGAACGAGTGCCTGTCGGAGAGCACCCCATCGCGGACCTGGAAGACCTGTGCGTTGGCGTCGCGCCCGTCGAGCGCCACGGCGATCGCGTCGAACGTCCCCACCGACTCGTTCGCCACGCGCCGGCGCTCCAGCAGCGAGCGCACTGCGCGCAGGCGGTTGCGCTCGAGCGTGGCCTGCTCGAACTCCTCCGCCTCCGCCGCGGCGCGCATCCGCGCATCCAGGTCATGCTCGATCGCAGAGAAGCGCCCGGAGAGGAAGTCGACGACCCCATCGATGCTCCTGCGGTACTCCTCGCGGGAGACGAAGCCGACGCAGGGAGCCCCGCAGCGCTTGATGTAGTAGTCGAGGCAGGGGCTGCCGCTGCGGCGGCCCGGCTCGGGTCCGGTGCAGGAGCGGAACATGAACACCTTCGCGAGCACCTCGAGTGTCGCCCGCACCCGCTTGGCGTTCGAGTACGGCCCGAAGTACGCGCGCCCCGGCCGGTGGCGCTCACGCGTGAAGTAGACCCGCGGATAGTCCTCGTCGAAGGAGATAGCGATGAAGGGGTATGACTTGTCGTCGCGCAGCCGGATGTTGAAGCGAGGCCGGTACTGCTTGATGAAGCTCTGCTCGGCGAGCAGGGCCTCCGCCTCCGTGGCGACGACGACGGACTCGACGTGCTCCACGGAGGCGATCATCTCGGCGTGACCCGGGCTGCTCGGCACCTGGGCCTTGGAGAAGTGAGACGCCACGCGCTTGCGCAGCGACTTCGCCTTGCCGACGTACACCACGCGACCCTTGGTGTCTCTGAACAGGTACACGCCGGGCAGGTCCGGGAGGGCACGCCGCTGCTCCGCGAGGGTCCTCCTCGCGTCCTCGCCGCTCGTGGCTGTCTCGGTCGCCGCCATCCCATCGAGGATAGGCGGCGCATGAACCTCCCCGGGCCGCCTCAGTAGGTGCGCGAGTAGCGGTAGACCTCGAGCGCGGCGTATACGACGATGCCGACGAGCAGGAACCACACGAGCTCGCCAAGTCCCGTTTCCCACATTCGTCTGCGCGCGGCATACGCGAACACTCCGAGCGCGACCGCTCCATACAGCATCCCCCGGTGGCGGTCCCCGAG
>DATMQX010000059.1:0-2946 GCA_035567055.1 Solirubrobacteraceae bacterium | reverse complement strand
ACTCGAGCACCCGGCCGTATTCCGCAACGACGTCGGCGGCTGGCTGCCGGTCGGCGCGATCGACGCCGCGGCGGCGCGATCCGAAGTCGCGTCGCTCCGCGCGGCGCTCTCCCACGCTCGCGCCGCCGTAGCAACACAGGGGGACTTCGCACAGGACACGGCCGGGCTGCGTGCGGCGGAGCCGAGCCTCACCGGCGCGGGCGTCACGGTCGGCGTGCTCTCCTCGAGCTACGACTGCTACTCCGTATACGCTGCGGGTCAGGGCATGACCTTCAATGGCGTTCCCGATCCGCCGCCTGGAGGCACAACAGGCTATGCCCCGAACGGCTTCCTCGCGGATGCGGCCGCGGACGTGACGAGCGGCGCACTGCCGGCGGGCGTCAACGTGCTGGAGGAGGCCGGGGCCAACGGCGTAAGTCCGGGATGCGTGACGACCTTCGGTTACCCGCAACAGCTCCCCTATACCGACGAGGGGCGCGCCATGCTGCAGATCGTGCATGTCGTGGCCCCCAGCGCAGGGCTCGCCTTCTACACCGCAGTCAACAGCGAGGCGGACTTCGCCAACGGCATCCTGAAGCTTGCCAGCGCCACGAGCAGCGGCGGCGCCGGCGCCAAGGTCATCACCGACGACGTCGGCTACTTCGACGAGCCCTTCTTCCAGGACGGCCTGATCGCGCAGGCGATCGACACGGTCGCATCGCAGGGAGTCGCCTACTTCTCCGCCGCCGGCAATGACGGCAATCTCGCCTACGACAACACGGCGCCGAAGTTCACCATCGCCGGGAGCGGATCGCAGGCCGGCGAGATGCTGCTCAACTTCGACGCTTCTGCTGCGACCAGCGCGCCCGCGCTGACCGTCCACGTCCCGCCGTTGTTCCCCGGCGAATTCATCGCCGCGGTCCTGGAGTGGGACCAGCCCTACCTGACAGGCGCATACCCGGGCAACGCCGGCACCACCCCCGGCGCCACGAGTCAGCTCGACATGTGCGTGAGCGTGCCGGCAGGCACCGGCGTCAGCGTCTATGGCTACACCACCTTCCCACAGACGGCGACGTGCACGGGGCCCAACGCGACCGGGACGGATCCAGTGCAGATCCTCATCATCGGCAACCCCGCAAACGCCGCCGGCAACACCACCGCGACGACAGTTTCCGTCAGCGTCGGCCTGGCCAACGCCAGCCCACCGGGACGCATCAAGCTCGCCTGGGAGGACGATGGCGCGGGCAGCACGATCGCGACCTTTCCAGGGAACGCGACCATTCAGGGCCACCCCGGAGCTGCGGGCGCGGCGGCCGTGGGTGCGGCGCTGTTCTTCGAGACACCGCTGTGTGGGGTGACCCCGGCACGGCTCGAGCCCTACTCCTCCTTCGGGGGCGCGCCGATCCTCTTCGACACGTCTGGAAACCGCCTCGCGACCCCGGTCGTCCGGCAGAAGCCCGACTTCGTCGGCCCGGACGGTACCAACACGACGTTCTTCGGATTCACGCTCGCGAGCGGCAACATCACCGACCCCTCGACGGTCGCCGGGTGCCTCAACAACGCGAGCTATCCCAACTACTTCGGCACCTCCGCCGCGGCACCGCACGCGGCCGGCCTCGCGGCCCTCATGCTGCAGGCAAACTCCAGTATCACGCCGGGCGATGTCTACACAGCCATCCGCTTTACCGCCGCCGCCATGGTCAGCTCATCCCCGGACTTGGCGACCGGCTACGGGTTTATCCAGGCGGGACCAGCGCTCGCCTGGCCCAACATGAGCGTCTCACCGGCGACCATCATGCTTGGTCAGTCGGCGACCCTGACCTGGAACGCGGCCAGCATCAACACCTGCACAGCCACCGCGGGCTTCAGCTCGAGTCAGATCAGCGGCACCCTGACCGTCACGCCGCCCGCGGCGGGCGCGAGTGCGTACACGATGAGTTGCACCAACGCGGCGGGCGTCGCGACCGAGACCGCCACGCTCATCGTTGAAGGACCGCTCAGCGTCAGTACGAGCTCTCTCCCGAGCGGTCAGGTGGGAATGGCTTACAGCGAGACGCTGGCAGCCAGCGGCGGAGCCACGCCGTATGCATGGACCCTGACCGGCGGGACGCTCCCGGCCGGGTTGTCACTCTCGTCAGACGGAAGTATTACGGGCACACCGACTGCGAGCGCCTCGAATGTGGCGCTCACTTTCAAGGTCACCGACTCCAGCAGCCCCATGCAGAGCGCGACCGCAAATCTGTCCTTGACGATTGCATCAGCACCCGCCGGCGGTGGCGGCGGACACGGTGGCGGCGGGATCGATGAGCTGACGCTGCTCGCGCTGGCGAGCCTCGGCCTGCTGCGCGCGCTGCGCGCGGCGGCCGCGAGGCGTATCGCCCGTATCGCCTAAACGGCCAGCACGTCGGCGAACACGAACCCGTCGCGCTCCACGACTTCGCCCACCCGCACGGCGATCGCTGCCGTGAGCATCGGGCCGGCCGAGACCACGGTGTGGAACTCGCCGTTCTCGCCGCATGGATCGACGTCCCGCGGCAGCTCATCGAGCAGCCGCGCGTCGAAACGCCGGCCGGCAAAGCTACGGTCAAGGCGCTTCGGGTCGATGCACGTGAGGTGCGCCACGAGCCCGCTCGCGATCATGGCGCGCGCGAGCTCCGCCGTGTCGCGCCGCCACAGGGGAAAGATCGCGCTCATCCCGAGTGCCGCAAGCTGCCGCTCGCGGTAAGCGCGGATGTCCTCGAGGAAGAGATCCCCGAACACGATGTGGCGCACCCCCTCGCTCTTCATGCGCTCACAGGCCTCGCCGAAGCGCGCCTCGTAGACCTCGTTCGGGCAGGGGCTCGGCAGCAGCACGCGTTGTGAGGGAAGACCGAGGGCGGCAATCTGCCGCTCGAGGAGGCTCGAGCGCACGCCGTGCATCGCGACCCGGTCGTAGGCTTCGCTGAGAGTCGTGATCGTTCCCACGAC
>DATMQX010000058.1:0-6696 GCA_035567055.1 Solirubrobacteraceae bacterium | reverse complement strand
CACGCTCCAGGCGGTCTGGCTGATTGCCGCGGCGGCGCTGCTGCTCAACCAGCTCGTCAGGCCGTCGTGCCTCGTGCTCGGTGGGACGCTCCTGCTCGCTCAGCTGTCATCGACGCCATACCGAACGAACAACCTGACATTCACCGCCCTGCTGCTGCTGATTATCGGCCTGTCCGATCGCAACACGGCAAAGATGCTGATTCGGGCGCAGCTCGTCGTCCTTTACTTCTGGGCGGGAACGAACAAGCTGCTCGACGGCAATTGGCGATCGGGGGCCTTCTTTGAATCGTGGGTGGGGATTCACGCCTATGGCCCGGCCTACCGGCACCTCGCGGATCTGTTGCCGTCGATGGTCCTCTCGACGATAGCCAGCTGGGCTGTGATCGTGACCGAGCTGTTCATCTCGGTCACGTTCGCGGTCCGCAGGCTCGTCCCCGTCGGAATACTGCTGGTGATCGCATACCACAGCTCGCTCTTCCTGGTGACGGGTACCACATTCACCATGTTCTGGTTTGCTGTCACCGCGGCGTGCGTCGCGCTGGTCGAGTGGCCGGCGCGCGCACCGATAGTGAAATACGGTGAAGAGGGTTCGCTCGCCCGCATCGTCCGGCTGCTTCACAGGCTCGACCTCGGGCACGCATTCGCGTGGGAGCAGAGCCGCGGCTCTGAGCTCGAGCTCACGATCGGCGAGCGGCGCTTCAGTGGTCGCGAAGCGCTGGCACGCGTGATGCTCTACCACCCGACGCTCTACATTGTCTACTACGCGCTGGCGGCGATTCAAGAGCCCGCGCGTCGGTGGGCCGCCGTCGTCGCGCTTGCCGTGGCCGCATACGCGGCCGTGGTGCTCGTGCGCAACCGACTCGACTCGGGCTCGGAGGTCCACGCGTGAACACGCCCGCGGACGTGCCTTGAGCGGCTACGACGCGGTGGTGGTGGGCGCCGGCCCCAACGGCCTGGCTGCCGCGATCACCGTGGCACGAGCCGGCCTGTCGGTGCTTGTCAGGGAGGCAGCGGACGCCGTCGGCGGCGGCACTCGCTCGGCGGAGCTCACGCTGCCCGGGTTCCTGCACGACGTGTGCTCAGCCGTCCACCCCATGGCCGTCGCCTCGCCGTTCCTTCGTTCGCTTCCCCTGGCCGAGCACGGATTGGAGCTCATCCACCCGCCGGCGCCGCTCGCGCATCCACTGGACGGCGGGAGAGCGGTTGTGCTGGAGCGCTCGCTTCAGGCCGCCGTCGAGTCGCTCGGGCAGGACGGCGATGCCTACCGGCGACTGATCGGTCGGACGGTCGAGGACTGGCCGCTCCTGGACGCGACGCTGCTCGGGCCGATCCTGCGAGTCCCCCGTCATCCGCTGGCGCTCGCTCGCTTCTCGCGTCGCGCCCTGCGGCCCAGCGCGAGCCTCGCCTCGAGCGCCTTTCGCGGCGAGCAGGCACGCGCGCTCTTCGCCGGCGCAGCGGCGCACTCGGTGCTGCCGCTCGAGCAGCTCGCGACGGCTTCGTTCGGAATCGTTTTCCTTGCCCTCGCGCACGCCTGCGGCTGGCCTGTCGCGCGAGGCGGATCGCAGCAGATCGCGCAGGCACTCGCCTCCCACCTGCGGGCGCTCGGCGGCGAGATCGAAACGGGCTCGCCCGTCAGGACGCTCGAGGAGCTGCCGCCGGCAAGAACGATCCTCTGCGACGTCGGACCCAGGCAGCTGCTCGCTCTCGCCGGCCCGCGCCTGCCCGCTCGCTACCGCCGGGCGCTCGAACGCTATCGCTACGGCCCCGGAGTCTTCAAGCTGGACTACGCCCTGGACGGCCCGGTTCCGTGGAATGCTCCCGAGTGCGGGCGGGCGGCGACGGTTCACGTCGGGGGAACGCTCGAGGAGGTCGCGGCGTCCGAGCGCGCGCCGTGGCAGGGCCGGCACGCAGAGCATCCATTCGTGCTCGTGGCCCAGCCGAGCCTGTTCGATCCAACGCGGGCGCCCAAGGGCAAGCACACGCTGTGGGCGTACTGCCACGTACCCAACGGCTCGTCGGTGGACATGACCGATCGAATCGAGCGCCAGATCGAGCGGTTCGCGTCCGGCTTCAGCGACCTGGTGCTCGCTCGGAGCGTCACGACGAGCTCCGACTTCGAGCTCAAAGACGCCAACATCGTGGGTGGCGACATCAACGGCGGAGCGGCGAGCCTGCGCCAGTTGATCGCGCGGCCCGCGCTTCGCCTCGTGCCCTATTCGACGCCCGTTCCCGACCTGTATCTCTGCTCGGCCTCGACGCCCCCCGGAGGGGGCGTCCACGGCATGTGCGGACACCTGGCAGCGCGAGCCGCGCTCAGGCGCCTGGGCGTCCGCACCGCTTCGTGAGCTGATCCAAGCCCGATTTCTCGACCGACCGGCGCGCGGTTCTCAACCGGCGCCGGACGCGCCGCCACCGCCCGGACCACCGCCCGCAGCGCCGCCCGCAGGGCCTCGCGCCGCGACGAGGATCGGCTGGCACTTGGCCTGCGCGCCACGGAACTGCGCGCTGCTCGTGTTCAGGCCTTTGGTGTTGAAGACCGGGCCGTTGCCCGAGGTGTTCGGCGCCGGAAGGTTGATGCCGTTTTCGCGCATGCACGCCGCGAACTTCGGCAGCGCCTGTTTGAACGCCGTGCCGCTGAAGCGAGCTCCGCCGCCGCCGAAGGAGCCGGCGCCGCACTTCTGCAGGGCGGCTTCGTACTGAGCGCGGGTCACGCCGCTCGGCAGCGGGCGCGTGCCGCCTGCCCCGAGCAGGCCGCCGCCCTGCGGCCGCCCCTGGCCGGGCGTGCGGCGCGGCAGCGTGATCCCGTTCTTCTGCAGGCATTCGCGCACGGCGGCGAAGCGCCCGCCCGCGGCGCCGGTCGGAGCCGAGCTCGTCGAGCCGGTGGAGGAGCTCGGGCTGGTGCTCCCGGACGAGGAGCCTCCACACGCCGCGAGCACGAGTATCGCGAGCGACAGCAGCAGCGCTGCCGCTACCGGCCTGGAGGTTTTGTGTATGCGATGCATGGGTTTCTCTTTCAGTTGTCTTGTTTTCAGAACTGCGAGGGGCGGTGCGCCCGCGATGGGCGAGGTCGGTCGGTCCGGCAGAGGTCTCGCTATCCGCCGCTCCCGAACAGAGCGGGTTCGCCGCCGCGGGAGCTCCCGCCCGAGCTCCCGGACGGGCGCGTCGGCAGGCCACCCGCTTCGCCGCCGACGCGGATCGATTCCGCAGCGACCACGCCGCTCGAGCCGGTGGTGCCGGTCACGATCACCGTTTCCCCCGGGCGGATGCTCTTGGCGCTCGCCTTCACGGACTTCGTCACGTTCGATCCGGGCGAGGTCGTGATCTTGACCGTGTTGCCCTGCGTGTCCGTTACGTAGAGGGTCGTCCCCTGGATGAAGGCGACCCGGCCGACGGTCGCACCGCCGCCAGGGCCGGCGAGGCTGCCCCCGGCACCGGAGCCTGCACCGCCTCCTGCGCCGGCAGCCCGTCCGAATCTCGCGGCCGTCGCGGCGGCCGTGCCACCGGCGGCGCTCGTGGAGGAGGCCTGGCCCTTCTCCACGACCACGCCGATGAGGAACCCGCCAGCCATCAGCAGAGCTGCCGCGAGTGCGCCCGTTACGGGTGTGAGCAGGCGCCGGCGAGGGCGCGGCGGCAGCTCCGGCGACTCCTCGATCCACTCGCGCTCATCGTCCTCGACGTGGCGGCGCTCCGGCGGCTCGTCGAGGGTTGTGCCTGCGGGCTGCAGGTCGGTTGTGGGATCGTCGTGTGACATCGGATGCTCCTGGCTTTGGAGGTTGCTCACTCGAAGCGGAGTGCTTCGATCGGGCTGAGGGTGGCGGCGCGGGCGGCCGGGTAGGTGCCGAAGAAAAGGCCCGAGAGTCCCGCTGCGCCGAAGGCGAGAAAGATCGAGTAGGCGGCGACTTCCGGTTCGACGCCGGCGATCTTGAACTGGCTGCCGACGATGCCCACGAGCACCCCGGCAAGGCCGCCGAACAGCGACACGAGCAGAGCCTCGGTGAGGAACTGCGTGAGGATGTCGCTGCGCCGTGCGCCGATCGCCTTGCGGATTCCGATCTCGCGGGTCCTCTCGGTGACGGACACCAGCATGATGTTCATCACGCCGATCCCGCCGACGAGCAGCGAGATCGCGGCAACCTCGCCGAGGAGCGTGGTGAAGACGCTGCTGGTCGAGCTCGAGGCTTCTAGCAGCGATCCCTGATTGAGGACGCGGAAGCCGGGTTCGGCGGTGTTCCTCACCTTGTGGCGTTCCTCGAGGATCTGCGTCACCTCGCCTTCGGCCGCGTTCAGCGTCGCCTGCGACGTGCCCTCGACCGTGATCGAGCTGATCGGGCCGTAGCCGGTGATCGAGTCCTGCACCGTCGTGATCGGCGCCATCACGACGTCGTCCTCGTTGGTCGCGCCGTTGGAGCCCTTGGCGGCGAGCACGCCGACGACGACGAAGCTCGCGCCGTTGACCTTGATGCTCTGCCCGACCGGGCTGGCGCCGGCGAACAGTTCCTGCGCGACGGTCTGTCCGATCACCGCGACCCGCTGGTGCGTGTTCACAGCGGTCGAGCTGAAGGCCGCCCCTTCCTTGATCCTGTAGCTGTGCGCCGCCAGATAGGAGGGTGTGGTGCCGACGAACGAGGATGGTTCGTAGCTGGAGCTGTTGTAGACGAGCTTCACGCCGTTGGCGTTGACGACTGGTGAGGCGCTCTTCACGTCCGGGGCCTGGCTCGAGCTCTGCAGCGCTTCGGCGTCCTGCTTGGTGAGCGAGATGCTCGCCGTGTTGGTGCTGCGGGCTCCGCCGCGGACGCCGCCGGTCATCACGATCAGCACGTTCGTGCCGAGGCTGTTGATGCTCGACTGCACGGCCTTCGAGGACCCGTTGCCGACCGCGATCAGAACGATCACCGAGGCGACGCCGATCGTCATGCCGAGGATCGTGAGGCCCGAGCGAAGCTTGTTGGCGGTGATTCCGCCCCACGCGATGCGCAGCGTCTCGTAGCCGATCATGGCCGCCCGCCCACGCTGCTCGGGGCCGCGCCGGGCTGAGCCGGCTTCAGCCAGTCGGAGTCAGCCGCCGGATCCCGCATGCCGCGCAGGCGCTCGTCCTGGACGATCTCTCCGTCGCTGAGCCTGATGACCCGCTTGCTCTGAGCCGCGATGTCCGGCTCGTGGGTGATCAGGACGACCGTGCGACCGTCGGCATTCAGCCGCGAGAAGATCGCGAGCACGTCTTCGGTCGAGCGCGAGTCGAGGTTGCCGGTCGGCTCGTCGGCGAGGATCAGCGAGGGGTTGGTCACGATCGCCCTCGCGACGGCGACGCGCTGCTGCTGTCCGCCGGAGAGCTCGGAGGGCTCGTGGTGCAGGCGGTCGGTCATCCCCACCGCGCCGAGCGCCCGCTCTGCGCGGCTGCGGCGCTCTGTGCGCGCCACGCCGGCATAGGCGAGCGGCAGCTCCACGTTGGCGACCGCGGTCGTTCGCGGGACGAGGTTGAAGCTCTGGAAGACGAAGCCGATCTTGCGGTTTCGCAGGTCCGACAGATCATCCTGGTCCATCCCTCCGGCGTCGGTGCCGTCGATGAGATATCGACCGCTCGTCGGAACATCCAGGCAGCCGAGGATGTTCATCAGCGTGCTCTTGCCGCTGCCGGAGCTGCCCATCACCGCCACGAAATCTCCGCGATCGATGCGCAGCGAGACGTTGCGCAGGGCGCGCACCTTGACCTGGCCAAGGTCGTAGACCTTCGTGACCTGCTGCACCTGGATCACAGGCGCCTGCGGGAGCCTCGATCTCATCCGCCGCCCCTTGCGCCCGGGAACGCGCCGCCACCCGGACCGCCGCCTGGGAAGCCGCCACCGCCGCCGAGTCCGCCGCGCCCGCCGAGTTTCGAGGCGATGCTGGTGCTGCTGCTGCTGCTCGCCACCGGGAGGAGGATTTCCTCTCCCGCCTGCAGGCCGCTGAGGATGATCGTCGAGCTGTTGCCCGCGAGCCCGGTGACGACCGGCTGGCGCACCTGCTTGCCGCCCCGCACGACGGTGACCGCCCGGCCGGAGATCGCGCTGGTTGGGACGTTGATTCCTTCGGCCTGCTTGGCGACCACTTCGGCCGTGGCGCTCATGCCAGGCTTCAACGTCGAGGCGGGCTGGTCGAGCTGGAAGGTGACGGGATAGCTGACGACCCCGCTGTTGCTGGTTGAGAGCGTCGCGACGCTTACGACGTGCGCCGCGAGCTTCATGCCTTCGAGGGCTTCGACCGTCACCGTCGCCGGCTGCCCGGCGTGCACCGCGACGACTTCGGACTCGCTGAGCGGGACGACGAGCTGCATGGCGCCAAGGTCACTGAGGACGGCGAACGCCGAGGTCGACGTGGAGGAGCTGGCGGCGCTCGTCGTCGTGCTCGAGGAGCGGCCCGTCGTGGAGGCGCCCGTCCCGCCGGCGCCGGTCGCGGCGGCGCTCGAGCTGGTGGTGGCGGTCGAGGCCCTGGTCGTTCCCGTGCCCGAGACGCTTTCACCGACTTCCCCGGAGAGCGAGACGATCGTGCCGTTGGTTGGCGCGTAGAGCTTGGTGTTGGCAACTGACTGTTCGTCGCCCTGCACTGCCAAGCGGTCAGCCTTGACCGCCGCTCGCGCCGAGGCCAGGTTCGCTTCCTTGGTGGCCGCGCTCTGCGTCGCTTTTTCCGGGGTCGTCGTCGAGGGGCTGGATCGGGTCGTGG
>DATMQX010000057.1:0-2803 GCA_035567055.1 Solirubrobacteraceae bacterium | reverse complement strand
CAGGATGTGATGCGCGTCGTCTCGCGCATTCCGGTGCTGCGGCGCATACGTCCCGCGCTCGACGAGCTGCATCGCGACACGCGCGTGCTCTTTCGCCATCCTGCGACGTACAAATACCTCCCACTGAGCATCGCGCAGGCGCTGATGGCCGTGAGCCTCCTCTGGTTCATCGCAGAAGCGATCGAGCCGGGAAAACTAGCGTGGCCCACTGCAGGCTTCGTCTACGCGGTGACGCAAGGCGCGGCGTGGCTCACGCTCTCGCCCGGAGGCCTGGGCGCGGTAGAGGCGAGCACGGCCGGGCTGCTGGTCGCTCTCGGCATAAGTTTCGACGTGGCGACCGCGGTAGCTCTGATGCAGCGCCTCGCGGACAAGGTGCTCAACGGGATCATCGGCTGGATCTGCTACGCGTTCGCTCGTCGCCGGTACAACTTGAGCGCGGCGAGCTTATTCCAATTCAGGATGCCAGCGACTACACAGACAGAGGCGACCGTCGCAGCTGGGTAGGGCTTTGTGGTCGGGAGCGTGAGTCACGAGCCCTCGGTTGCTCGGCGGTCGCGGTCGGAACCCCGCTGGGGTCCCGCCGCTCGCGCTCGGTTCGCCCTGCGCTCCAAGCCGTGCCGGCTCACCTGCGCGACGTCCCCCGAGCAGCCGAGGGCTCGTGCCTCCCGCTCCAACACGCATTCCTAGCCCACGTTGCGCGAGCGCACTGACTGTGTAATCATGTAATCCATGAAAGGACAAGCTACCGCCCCCGCTCCGTTGACCGACGAGGAGCTCACCGGCTGGTTCGCCGGCAGGCTCCCTGACAACCTCTTCTCTGCTCCTCCCACGATCACAGCAGATCGCGACGAGATCCTCATTGTCGGCGAGCTCGCCGAACCCGACGTGCCCAAGGATGCGACGGAAGGCACCAAGACCGCCGCGCGTTCGGCCCGCATCGCACGTTTCCGCTCGGAGACACGCGACGCGCGCGTCCGCGTCGCTCGTGACGCGGAGCGCCTCTTCGGCCGCAAGGTGTCGTGGGGCGCGCGTATCGGTGACGTGGAGGAGCTCTTCACGACGCTCGGCGTGCCCGTTATGACCCGCCTGCGCCTGGAGGACCGGCACGTGCTCGACACGCTCATAGACTCGGGTGTGGCCCGCAGCCGCAGCGAAGCGCTCGCCTGGTGCGTCCGCCTCGTCGGCAAGCACCAGTCCGAGTGGATCGAGAGTCTTCGTGAAGCGCTGACCAACGTGGAGAAGGTTCGTGCAGAGGGACCAGACGTCGTCTGACCCGGCTGAGCAGCGCGAGCAGGAAGCGCTCGACGCGTATTCCCGCACGCTGATCGATGTCGCGGCCCATGTGTCCCCCTCCGTGGCCGCGGTGCAGGTGTTGCGCCGCGGCCGCGACGGGCGGGACCGACCCCAGGGAAGCGGCTCGGCAGTCGCGGTCACGGCCGACGGCTTCCTGATCACCTCAGCGCACGTCGTCGCTGACACCAATCGTGGCCAGCTCACGCTCGCCGACGGTCGCGAGATGGCCTACCAGGTGACCGGTCGCGATCCCCTGTCGGATCTGGCGGTCCTGCATGCCGATCGCGGCGAGCTCGCGGCCGCCGAGCTCGGTGACGCCGATCGCCTCCGCGTCGGCCAGCTGGTGGTGGCCATCGGCAACCCGCTCGGTTTTGCGGGCAGTGTCACCGCCGGCGTCGTGAGCGCCCTCGGCCGTTCCCTGCCGGCGAGGCTGGGTCCGCAGACGCGGATCATCGACGACGTCATCCAGACGGATGCCGCCCTCAACCCCGGCAACTCAGGCGGCGCGCTGGCGGACAGCTCCGCCCGCGTCGTCGGCATCAACACGGCGCTCGCCGGCATCGGCGTCGGCCTCGCCGTGCCCATCAACTCAACCACCTCGCGCATCGTCAGCGCGCTCATGCACGAGGGGCGGGTGCGGCGTGCTTACCTCGGCGTCGCGGGCGCGGCCCGGCCCTTGCCGCCTCGATGGGCGGAGCAGCTGGGGCGCAAGGCAGCGATGGAGGTGTCCGACGTGGTGGCCGGAAGCCCAGCGGAAGCTGCTGGTCTTCGCCGCGGCGACATCATCGTCGAGGTCGATGGCAGGCCGGTCGAAAGGCCCGGAGACATCCAACGGCTCATGGTGGGAACCGCCATCGACCGCTTCATGGTGCTCCGCGTGCTCCGGAACCGGCAGATCCATACCCTGACCGCGATCCCGGACGAGCTGCGCGCCGCCTGAGCCTTCACGGGAGGTGGCGGGGGACAATCGTTTGATGCGTCCCTGTGTCGGCCGGTTGGACGGTTCCCTCGAGATCCTCGGTGGTCTTCGGCCTGCCGCGCGGTCAGGGACGCGGGTGGTGCCGCTGACCCCCACCGATGTGGTGCCCCTGCCCGACGACGCCACCCTGATGCACCTGCCCGGCAGGACCGCGCTGGCGCTCGACGATAGGGGGCATTCCTTCGCGGCGGACGGGTTTCTCACCGTGGCAGCGGTGCTGCCCGTCGGCTACCTGCGCACGCTGTTGCCGGCGGGCCGGGCGGAGGCGGGTGGGCGACGGCTCCCGCTCTTCGGGTACACGGCGGTGGCGGAGCACAACGGCCGGCTTGCGGCTGCCGCGATCCGAACGGACACGTTGGCCTGGTGGCAGCCGGCCACGCGACGAACGGAGAAACTCGGACCGGCCGTCGATGCCGCTCGGAGCGCGCTCCCCGGCAACCGGTTGGTCGAGCACCTGGCGGTGTGCGCGCTGGAGAACCGCTGCTACACGGCGCAGAACACATTCCTCCGCCAGTACGAGGGAGCACTTCC
>DATMQX010000056.1:0-2765 GCA_035567055.1 Solirubrobacteraceae bacterium | reverse complement strand
CGCCGAGCTCGTAGTCCATCTCGTACAGGACTTGAGTCGTGCCGTCCTTCTTCTCGGTGTACGTATACGCCCATGTGCCCTTGAGCGGGCCGCGGATGAATTTGCCGGCGCACCGCTTCGGCTTCTGGTACACGGTCTGCTCCACCTCGATCCTTTCCTTGAACCCGCCTGGGAGGTCGAGCTGGTAGCGGTACCGCGTCCCCTTGCCGGGCGGGCCGTCGTCGAGCTTTTCGGCCTTTGACAGATAGGACGACCACCTCGGCGCGTGTTCGACGTCCTCCTGGACCACCGCCCAGACCCGTACGGCGGGCGCCTTGATGTCGATGGCCTCGTGGATCTTGCTCACCCTGCGATGATCCCACGAGTGCCGGACGTGGTTCCGTATCGAATGCTCGGGGCGCTGCGGCACAGAAACTACCGGCTCTTTCTGACGGGCCAGATCATCTCGACCGTCGGGACGTGGATGCAGAGCGTGGCCATGCCGTGGCTCGCGCTCGAGCTGACTCACAGCGGCTTGCTCGTGGGACTCGTGCTCGCCGCCCAGTTCACCCCGGTCCTGCTGGGCGGACCGTTTGGAGGACTCGTCGCCGATCGGTATCGCAAGCGAAACGTGCTGCTGGTGACTCAATCGCTGTTCACGATTCCTTCGTTCGTGCTGTTCGCCGTCAGCGCGACGGGCCACGCCCAGTACTGGATGGTGATCGTCGCGGCATTCGCCACCGGCGCCATTAACACGTTCGACGTTCCGGCCCGCCAGGCCTTCGTGATCGAGATGGTCGGGCGGCAGGACCTCATGAACGCGATCGCGCTCAACTCGTCGGTTTTCAACGCGTCAGCGGTGATCGGACCCGCGATCGCGGGCCTGGTCATCGCTGCGGTGGGCGTGCCGATCTGCTTTCTCGCGAACTCGGTCAGCTACCTCGCCGCCATCGTCGCCCTGCTCCTGATGCGCGGTCTGCCGCAAGTGGCGGCCCAGCGTCATGAGCAGCCGTTCCTCAGGCGGATCGCCGAGGGCGCCGCCTATGCGCGGCGACAGCCTGTTGTCGGCATGCTCCTCATCGCGGTGGCGGTCTTCTCGTTGTTCGCGATGAATCGCCTGACGCTGATCCCGTTGTTCGCGGACCAGGTGCTGCACGTCGGAGCGCACGGGTTCGGCTTTCTGCTGGCATCGATGGGATTGGGCGCCCTCGTCGGAGCGCTCACGCTCGCCTTCTCGCCGACGCTCGGCGCCGATCCGCGTCGCCAGTTCTGGATGGCGATGATCTGGGTTGTCGCGCTGCTCGAGTTCTCGATCTCGCGAGTGTTCGTAATCTCGATGGCAACTCTGTTCGTCGCCGGTTACTGCCAGATCTCGTTCGTGGCCACGGCCAACAACCGGATCCAGACCATCACGCCCGATCATCTCCGGGGGCGGGTGATGTCCCTCTACGCCCAGGCTCTCATGGGCGTGGGGCCTTTGGGCAGCACGCAGGCGGGCGCGCTCGCCACGCTGTTCGGCCCGCCGTGGGCGATGGCGATCGGAGCCGTCGTCGCCGGCGCGGTCGTGCTCGGAATCAGGATCTTGCGTCCCGAGGTCTTCGGGCTGCCGCCAAAGTTCAGTCCCGGGGCAGAAAGCGCGGAAGGCCGGCCGGCGAGCTGATGTTCTTCGCTTCGAGGAAGGCCGCGATTCCGTCGTGGATCTCGGCGATCGCGTTCGGGTTCACGAAGGTGGCCGTCCCGACCTGCACCGCTGCGCACCCGGCGACCAGGAACTCGAGCGCGTCCTCCGCCCGCGAGATTCCCCCGATGCCGATCACGGGGATGCGCACGGCGCGAGCCGCCTGGTGTGCCAGGTGGACGGCGAGCGGTCGGATGGCCGGACCGGAGAGGCCACCGGTCCGGAAGCTCAGCCGAGGTTTGTAGTCGTTGAGGTCGATCGACATACCCACGAACGTGTTGACCGCGCACAGCGCGTCGGCGCCCGCTGCCTCGACCGCGCGCGCGATCACACCGATGTCGGTCACCATCGGGGTCAGCTTCACCCATACCGGCAGGCCCGTCCGTTTGCGCACGGCTTCGGTAACCGCCGCCGCCGAACGTGGGTCGTTGCCGAAGTAGAGACCGCCCTGCTCGACGTTCGGGCAGGAGATGTTGATCTCGAAGCCCGCGACTCCGGGCACGCCGTCCAGTCGAGCGGCGAGCTCTCCATATTCCGCGGCGGATTCTCCATTGATGTTGACGAGCACTGGGAAGTCCCACTCCGCCCACCTCGGCGCGTAGTCGCGGATGAGCGCCTCGACGCCCGGGCCCTGCAGCCCGATGGCGTTGAGCATCCCGCTCGGTGTCTCGGCGATGCGCGGCGGGGGCGTGCCTTCGCGCGGCCGCAGGAAGATGCCCTTCGAGACCATGCCCGCCAGCGCCCGGCGCTCGAGGAGCGGCACCTCTGTCCCGTAGCCAAACGTGCCCGAGGCCGCCAGCACCGGCCCGCGCAGCCGGAAAGCGCCGATCTCGACCGACATCTGGGTCATGCGGTCACCTCGTAGGAGAGATGAGATGGGAGCGACGCCCAGTCCACGTCGGCCGCCCGATACACCGGACCCTCTGTGCACGCGCGGTCATATCCGCCGCGCGCCAGCGGTACTGCGCAGCCCAGGCACACGCCCGTGCCGCAGCCCATATAGGTCTCGACCGCGACCTGTGCGCCCGGCCACCGCGCCGCGACGGCTGCCAGCATCCGGTTGGGCCCGCAGGCCAGCACGAGGTCCGCGTCGGGAGCCGCCGCCACG
>DATMQX010000055.1:0-52635 GCA_035567055.1 Solirubrobacteraceae bacterium | reverse complement strand
AGCTCTTGGTAGTAGGCGTCGAGTGAGCCGGGCACGTCGGCGTGGAGTACCCAGCGCACGTCCGGCTTGTCGATCCCCATCCCGAACGCCACGGTCGCCGCGATGACCCGCGCGGACCCGTCGACGAACGCCGTCATCGCCTCGCGTCGCGCGGCCGCCGTAAGGCCCGCGTGGTAGAGAGTCACATCGTGGCCGGCAGCCTCGAGGCTGTCTCTCGCGGCTTGCGCGCTGGCGTGGGTCGCCGCGTAGACGATGCCCGAGCCGGAGAGCTCGGATGCCGCCCGCTCGATCTGTCGCTGCTTCTCCTTGGCCGAGCGCACTCGATGGACCGAGAGATCGATCTGCGGGCGGTCGAAGTCTCCGATCACGACTTGCGGGTCTTTGAGTCCGAGGCGACGTTGGATCTGCTCGCGGACGGGCGGAGCCGCGGTCGCGGTCAACGCCAGACGCACCGGCGTCCCGAGTGCGTCTGCCTGAGCCCCGAGAAGCAGGTAGTCCGGTCGGAAGTCCTCACCCCACTGGCTGACGAGGTGCGCCTCGTCGACGACGAACAGACCCGGTCGTGCTCGAAGCAGCCACTCCCGCGTCTCCGAGTTGGTCAGCTGCTCCGGCGAGACGAACACGAACTCGTCCGGCCCGCAGGCGGCCGCGAGCGCAGCCGCCCGGGTGCGCACGGACTGCTTCGAGTTCAGGACAACGGCCGACAGGCCAGCTGTGCTCAGGTGTGCAAGCTGGTCGTCCTCCAGGGCGATCAGGGGCGAGACCACCACCGTCGGGCCGGTTCGCAGGAGGCCGGCGAGCTCGTAGATCGCGGACTTGCCGGCGCCGGTCGGCAGCACCGCGAGAGCATCCCGGCCGTCGACGGCGGCTGCGATGGCCTGCAGTTGCCCGGGCCTGAGATGCGGGAAGCCGAGCCGCGTCTTCGCGACTTCGCGAATCGACTCGGCCACGAAGCCCGTTGCTGTCGCCGTCTCTACCGTCGCGGGACCTCAAACTCGGACGCGAACACGTCTCGCGGGGCGAGAGCGCGCGTCGGGCTCACTCCTCGTAATGCTCTTCGTCCGGTTCGCCGTAGACGGCGTCTGACTCCTCGTCCTCCTCGGCTCCCGCGTCGCGGATGATCCGGGAAGGCTTTTGCTCGTCGCCGTGAGAGGAATGGTCGATCAGCTCCTGCTCGCTCAGCTCGAAGCCCTCGGCCTGTCCGCCCCCGCCCTCTTCGACGGGCATGCGCTCTTTGCGCCGCCGGTCTTCCAGGTCCAACAGGGGATCGGGCTCGTCCTCGGCGTCCATCTCAGGAGCGTAATCCATTGGGATCGTGTTTTAAAGGCCTTCGCAACCTAGACGTGCCCGACTAGCGGCTGCGTGCCGCGCGTGAATGGCGAGCTCTGAGCCGCGCGGCTCGTCGGGCTCTCGGCCGGCGTCAACAGCGCAGATACGTACAACGACTCGACCGTTTCCTCTTCGCGACCGGCCAGCGTCGATTGCGACGATCTCCCTGCGTGGAGGTCGTGGCGCGCGCCCCACAGCTCGCCCGGCAGGGGCGGACCGTAGGTCCGATCGCCGCTGCGCCCGTCGTATGAGAGCACCCAGGGGACGCGGCGCTGATTGAGATCGTCCACCAACGCTTCCAGGCGCGAGCGCTCGAGCCCATGGTGGTAGCGCTTGTCCGCGCCCTCCGTCGTCCCCTGCCAGGGCGGGTCCATGTAGATGAGATCCTGCGGGCCGGCGGCGCGCAGGCAATCCTCGGCATCGCCGGCGAACGTCTCAGCCTGGCGGGCGAGCAGCGCGTGGGCTCCAGTGATCTCATTACTCATCTTCCGTGGATGCATGCCCTTGCGACGGTGGTCGGCGGATTGCGAGAAGCCGAATCGGGAAAAGCGAGGCGCATTCTTCACGCAGCGGGCAAGCAGGTAGAGCAGGCGAGCCGCGCCTCCCTCTTCGTTGAACTCCGTGCGCACATGGTTGAAGTGCTCGCGGCCACCGTCCGCGAGCTGTGCTTCCCACAGTGATTGGTATGCGTCCGCGAGACCCGCGGGGTCGTTGATGATCTCGCTCCAAATCGATACGAGCGGCGTCAGCGAATCGCCGATCAAGTAGCGGCGGGCCAGGCCGCGTGCGGAGGCCGCGAGCGTGATCGCCGCCGAGCCTGCGAACGGCTCATACAGCGTCCCGAAAACGCCGTTCCCGGCGACCGGCAATATGCGACCGGCAAGACGGCGCTTGCTGCCCTGATAGGGAATGGGGTGGGGGAGGCGAGGCTCCACGGCTGCGAAAGCTACCCCCAGGCGCGGCGTGGCCGATCGGTCTTGGAGCCTGGTCCGCGACCATCGTGTCGAGCTCTGCGGTTCAACCGTGGGCTGGCAGACGAGTGCCGGCGCAGCCCGCCTTCAGACTCTCGGCGACCGTGATGAGAGCCTCGACCAGCGTGTTGCGGCGGTCGACGCGGCCGGCGAGCACGAGGACCGAGGGGTCGGCGTCGCTGAGCGGGATCGCGACCACGCTGCTCACCGCCCTGACGATGAGCTCCGCGTGGCAGGCGGGCACCGTCGTGATGGCACGGCCCGCCGCGATCATCACAAAGAACTCCTGCGAGTTGGATACGCGATCGGCGGTCACATGTGGGGGCGGCGCTCCGCGATGGTCGACGAGGCTCCAGAAGCCGGCCCACCACGACTCGATCGAGGGATGAAAGCCGATGAAGGTCTCGTCCAGCACGTCCGCGACGGTCAGCTCGCCTCGTGTTGCGAGCGGATGGCTGTTCGGTACGAGCGCGACTCGCGGTTCGCTCCGCAGCACATGGACCCAGATGCCGGCGTCGGCCGGCGGTCGGTGCGACAGCGCTACGTCCACTTCGTTGAGCCACGAGGCGGGCTCACTCGACGGGAATTGGAGCTCGCGATAGCTGACCGCGATGTCGGGATGTTTCTCCCCGAGCGCCTCGAACAGCGCCGGAGTATGAATCCTCGGTGGGGCGCCAAGGAACCCGAACTCCAATGTGCCCCTTACGCCACGCGCCAGCGACAGGGCCGTCGATACGGCCTCCTGCTCGGTGGCCACGGCGACGCGAGCCTTGGGAAGGAACGCTTCGCCCTCCGCCGTGAGCGTGACCCCTCGCGCATGTCGCTCCAGCAGCTGGAAGCCGAGCACGGACTCGAGCTGTGCGATCGCCTGCGAGAGCGCGGGCTGCGCCATCTGGAGCTTTGCCGCCGCGCGCGTCATCTGACCCTCTTCCGCGACCGTGACGAAGTAGCGCAGATGTCCCCGCCTAAACGGCATCGCCGTCTCGCATGAGCAGACTGTACACAGCAGCCCGAGAGGCACGGGAACGCCGGGCTCGATGTATTTGACGACCGATCTCACCCATCACTGCACAGCTGTCCAAATGCCGCGCTACGCCGCTGGCCAGCGGGCCGTTGCGTCTGCGACGCGGAGCTAACATCCTTCGCGCATGCCGGAAGACCCTCGGATCATCGGCGGACCCACCCCGATCCAGGCTCCACGCGTCGGCGATATCTACCGTTGGAAGGTCCAGCATGGGCGCGTCGAAAAGCATGTGTACGTTCAAATCGCGGACTCGTTGAGAGCAGACGCGTTCGACGAGCCGCTCCGGTCAGGCATCGAGTCCCGGGGCGAGTCGGTGCTTCGCAAGCTGCTCGCGCGCGGCAACGTGCCGACACGGATCAAGATCACCTCGGCCGGGATCACCGAAGTCGGCGTCGATCGCCGTTCGCGTCCCTGCTCGATGTAACATCCCGTAACAGGCGAGTGCCGGAAACCCCCGGCGACACGGGGGTTTCCGCGTTCACGGAGCGGCCACGGCGTGTGCCCGCGCGACGTCACCCAGGCGTCATCTATTCGGACAGACCCACGGCCCCGAGGCCCTGCCGCCATCCGGTGAACGCCTGCACCGTCAGGAGCTTGCCCTCGCGCAGCACGAAGCGCACGGCGAACTCCTGGTCAAGCTCAACGTGGCTGGCGGCGCCCCTCAGCTTCAGGCGCCCGAGCCACAGCACCGTCTCATCGAGGTCCCGGATCTCCGACTCCTCGAAGGACACCACGTCCCACGCCTCCCATACGGACCGCAGGCCGGCGGCCACCTGCTCGCGGCCGCGGTAGACGCTCCCCTCGACCGCGGCGGGACCGGCAGGCATCCATTCCACCTCTGGCGCCGCATACTCCGTCCACAGCTCGGCGTCACGGCTGTTCCACGCTTCGACCGCCGCGCGGACACGCCCCACGTTCTCCTCCGACATCGTTCGCTCAGTATGCCGCCAAGCGCGGATTTGGCGTTACGGCGGGCGGGAACGTGAGATCATCTTGGAGGATGCGCCACCAGTCGGGAGCGGACGCTCGGGCACAGACGCACGCGGACGATCGCGCACGGCGGCGCGCGCGCATCGTGGCGAGCGTGCGCTCGATCCCGGAGGGCTTCGTACGGACGTATGGCGATATCGACGCCGCTGCGCCGCGGCTGGTCGGCCAGGTCCTCTCCGCCACCCATGACCTGCCCTGGCAGCGTGTCGTGCGCGCGGACGGAAGCATCCCTCAGGGTTACCGCCAGCGTGAGCTCCTGATGAAGGAGGGAGTGCCGATGCGCGGGGACCGGGTCGACCTGCGCCGCGCGCGCCTTCCGGCAGAGCTCACATAGCGGACGCTGGCAGCTCGCAGCCTGGCGCGCCGCAGCCTCAGTAGCGCACCCGCGCGACCCCGTGCGATCTCGCAAGACGAACCACTCCATCACGTTTGGCGACGCGCTCGGCGATCCTCGCGAGCGCATGCACGCACGGATTGCGGTTGCCCTCCCGCCACACGATCGACAGGATCGACGGCTCGGCGTCGATCAGCGGAATGGCCACGACTCCTCGCAGCACGCTCGCGATCACGCGCGCGTCTGAAAGGGGCAAGGTCGCGACTGCACGGCGTGAGGCCATCATCGTGAGCATTTCCGGCGGTGTGCGAGCGTGGTCCGCAGTCAGGCGAGCCGGCGCGCCGCGGTGGTCGTCGAGACTGTGGAAGGCGGCCCAAGCCGCCTGGACGCTCGGGTGGTAGGCGAGGAAGAGATCGTCGACGATGTCGCCGACATACAGCTCGTTGCGCTCGGCGAGCGCATGATTGTGGGGTAGCACGACGGCGCGCGGCTCGGCGCGGACGGCTTGCACGCAGACGCCGCGTTCGATCGTGGGCGTGTGGGCGAATGCCACGTCGACCTCTTCCATCCATGCGCTCGTCGGGTCGTAGGGGAACGGCAGTTCCCGAAAGGAGACCGCCGCCTGGGGGTGGGCTCGGGTGAACGCATCGAACAGCTCAGGAGCGTTGAGGGTCGGCGGCGGCCCAATGTAACCGACCTCCATCCTGCCGTTGGTCGCACGCGCGAGCGACTGGGCCGTCCGCAGTGCGTCCTCGGCAGCCGCCAGCGCCGCCTGGGCCTTCGGGAGGAATGCCGCACCGGCCGCCGTGAGCGTGACGCCCCGCGCATGTCGCTCCAGCAGGACGATGCCGAGTTCACCCTCGAGCTGCGAGATCGAATGTGACAGCGCCGGCTGAGCGAGATGGAGCTTCCGTGCTGCTCTCGTCATCTGCCCGTCTTCGGCGACCGTGACAAAGTTGCGAAGCTGTCCCCGCTTGAACTCCATTGCGGCTAGCACCCTGCAGTACGAGCGAAGGGCGGGCTCTCTTCAGGGCTCGTCACGTCTGGAAATCGTATGAGCCGGTCGATTCGATTCATCTGTATTCGCGCCGTGACAGACAAACCTGTCTCGACGTATCTCCGGGATTGACCGCGAGCGAATCAGGCCGATCGCGGCCTTGTCGGGAGCAATGTGCGATCACGGATCTTTATACCCCGATGAACAAAAGGTATTCGACATTCTGCGCCGGATGACAGAGACTCAAGGTGTATGGATTTTCCCTCGAAGGCAGTTCGCCCCGCCGCGCGGCCCCTGCTCCGGCTGCGCGGCGTGGGCGCCGGGGATCTCAGCCACCGGACACTCCGTCAACTGCGGCTCCTGTTGCGCTCAGGCCCCTGGGAGCGTGTAGGCCGCGATCGCTCCTCTACGTCCAATCCGCGTACAGCTTCCACCGACGCTGCCGCCTGGCGCGTCCCCTCGCGTGACTCGATGATGCTCAGGCCGCAGTCGGCGGGGTTCGGCATCGTGGATGTCGACTCGCCGACGTCTCACACGCTGATCCTCACCGGGGAACTCGACACGCGAGCGGTGCCCGCGCTCGAGGCGGCCATTGCCCGCTACTGCAGCGACGGACCGCGCGGGCTGACGCTCGACCTGAGCCAGCTCGAGTTCATCGATTCATCCGGGCTCTGGACGATCCTCTCGGCCATGAGATGGTGTGAGAGGCAGGGACGCAGCTTCTCCCTGCTCCCAGGCCCCGAGCCCGTCCAGCAGGTCTTCGAAGTGACCGGACTCATCGACGTGCTGCCATTCCGCAGCGCCGAGATGCACGACTGACCCACGCGCTGAGCTCGCTGCCGTCAGCGCTCCTGAAGCACGGTGTAGACGATCGCCGCGAGCGAAACTCATCGCGCGCGCCGAGGCAGGGCCGGTCGAGCTGGCGGTGGCACATAGACTCCCGCGCGTGAGCGGCGTCGGAGAAGCGGCGGGACTCGCGTACAGGTGGGCCGGCGACTCGGCCGACCGGGTGGCGCTGCTCGTCCACGGCTACCCCGAGTCCTCCTACATGTGGCATCGGGCGCTGCCGGCGCTCGCGGACGCCGGCTGGCGCGCGCTCGCCCCCGACCTGCCCGGGTACGGCGATTCCAAGGCGGACCCGCCGGGGACCTGGGAGCGACACATCGAGGCGCTGGAGCGTTTCGTGCACGAGCTCGACCTGGGCCCGGTGGCGCTCGTGACGCACGATTGGGGAGTCCCCATCGGACTCCGGTGGGCGTGCGACGAGCCGGGCGCGGCGAGCGCGCTGGTCATCTCCGACGGCGGCTTCTTCGCCGACCGCCGCTGGCACGATCTGGCCAACGTGATGCGCACGCCCGGCGAGGGCGAGCGGCTGATCGACTCCTACACGCGCGAGGGCTTCCTCGGGGCGATGGGCGCGGTGTCGGGCGGGATGAGCGAGAAGGCGCTCGAGGAGTACTGGAAGGGCTTCGCCGACGACGAGCGCCGCCGCGGCCACCTCGAGCTCTACCGCTCGGGAGATTTCGAGAAGCTGGTCCCGTACGAGGGTTGCGTGGCCGCGCTTGGCGTGCCGACGCTGATCCTGTGGGGCGAGGAGGATCGGTTCGCATCGGTGCGCATGGCGCACCGCTTTCACGAGGAGATCCCGGGCTCCGAGCTGCAGGTGTTCGCGGGCGCCGGCCATTTCGTGTGGGACGACGAGCCGCAGCGCGCAAACGTAGCGCTGGTGGACTTCCTCGAGCGGCGCTGCGGATGAATCCGATCGCGCTCGCGTGAGCGCCGGCCGCGGCGGCAAAGTCCGCGCCTACGCGGGCATCGGATCGCGCAGCACGCCGCCCGACGTGCTCGCGCTGATGCGGTCGCTGGCCGAGAAGCTGGCCCGCGGGAGCTGGGTGCTCCGCACCGGCCTCTCGCCCGGAGCCGATCAGGCCTTCTACAGGGGCGCGCTGCTGAGCGGGGGCGAGATCGAGCTGTACCTGCCATGGCCCGGCTTCCAGACGCGGGCGCGACTGGACATCGAGGGGCCGGGGGTGCGCGCGCTATCGCGGCCGAGCGCGGCCGCCTGCGAGCTCGCGCGGCGCTTTCATCCAGGCTGGAACGCTCTCGCACTCCCCGCGCGGCGACTGCTTGCGCGCGACGCGCACGAGGTGCTCGGCGCCGGGCTGGACAGTCCCGCCGAGCTCGTCGTCTGCTGGACCGCCGACGGGAGCCTCGACGGCAGGGACCTGTACCAGGACGGAACCGGGCAGGCGCTTCGAATCGCCCACCGTCACGGAATAAGCGTGCTGAACCTCGCGCGGCCCGATCACGTGCGGCGCCTCGTCCACTCCTAGCCTGACGCGAGCAATGTCGGCGAGCGCATATCGTGCCGGCGTGGTGAGTTTCCAGTTGCCGGGCGGTTATCGGCTGCGGGTCCTCGAGGACTCCGACGCCGAGGAGCTGTATGAGCTGATCGATGCCAACCGCAGGCGCCTTGCCCGATGGATGGCATGGGCGGAACCACAGACGCGCGAGCAGACGCTCGAGTTCATCCGCGGCACGCACCGGCAACTCGCGGACAACGATGGCTTTCAGACGGCGATCGTCGATCCCGTACGGATCGTCGGCATGGTGGGCTTTCACGCCGTCGACTGGCAGCACCGCTCGACGAGCATCGGCTACTGGCTGGCGCAGGGGGAGGAGGGGAGCGGCACGATGACCCAGGCCGTCAGCGCGCTCGTCGATCACGCCTTCGGCGAGTGGAGGCTGAACCGGGTGGAGATCCGCGTAGACGTGGAGAACGTCCGCAGCCGGGCGCTTGCCGAGCGGCTCGGCTTCCAGCAGGAGGGGACGCTCCGTCAGGCGATGAGGCTCGATGGCGGCTACCACGACGACGCCCTTTACGCGATGCTCGCTCAGGACTGGCCGGTCGCCGGGCCCACGCGCGGCTAGCAGCGGTCGCGCAGCCGCAGCCTGCGTGTAGCGTGCTCGCAATGAGCGTAGCCCCGGATCCGCGCGAGTTCCGCCTCGAGCGAGCGGAGGTTCGCGAGGGGGTGAGCCTCGCCTATCTGCGCGCCGGGTTGGGCGGTTATCCGCTGCTGCTCGTACACGGGTGGCCCGAGACCAAGCGCATCTGGTGGCGGAACATCACGCCGCTGGCGGACGCGGGCTTCGAGGTCATCGTTCCCGACCTGCGGGGCTACGGCGACTCGGGGCTCGCTCCCGACGGCTTCTACGACCTCGCTGCGCACGCGCGCGACATGCACGCGCTCGTAGCCGGCGTGCTCGGCCACGATCGCTGCGCGGCGGCCGGCGGCGACCTCGGCGGCGGCGTGATCCAGGACCTCGGTCTGCGCTTCGAGGGCTTCGTCGACCGGCAGGTGCTGTTCAACTGCGTGCTGCCGCTGCTCGGCGAGCACTATGAGGCTGCGGGGATACCGACGGCACCGCCGAGGGAGATGCGCATGGCGGCGGACTACTTCATCCGGCAGGGCCGCGAGGCCGACGCGCTGGCAGGCGAGCTCGACACGCCCGAGAAGCGCCGGCGCTACGTCGGTGAGTTCTACGGGCATCGCTTCTGGGCCACGCCCGCATCCTTCTCCCACGCGGAGGTGGACTTCATGACCGAGCCCTTCGCCGACGCCGAGCGCCTGCGCGCCGGTTGGGGTAACTACGAGAGCGCGCTGGGGACGCGCGCGCTGTCTGAGACTCCGCGCTTCTTCGAGGTCAGCGCGGTGCCGACGCTCGCGCTCTACGGCCCCGACGACCACGTCATCTGGCGGCAGTTCCCGGAGATGTGCGAGGTGGCGTTCAGCGAGCTGGTGGGGCCGTTCGTGGTGCCCCGCGCCGGCCACTTCCTGCAGTGGGAGCGCGCGGAGCTCTTCAACCGCACGGTGGAGTACTTCCTGCGCGACCTCCAGGGCTAGCGAAGGTGGGGCGGAGGACGGGCGGGCAGATTGTTGGCTGCGCGGCCAAGGTCGGTGGTAGGATCGCCGCCGAGGGCGGTCGAGGGGCGCTCCGAGGCGCTTGCTCCGCCGCCGAATGGCAGCGATGACTTGAGGGGGTCAACGGGGATGTCACGTACGAGACGGTTCACCACCGGTCGCGTTGCTGTGCGCGCGCTGCGGAGAGTTGCTCTTGCGGCACTGCTCGGATCGATGCTCTCGGCGCTCGCCGCCTCGGGCGCCTCGGCGCTGGAAGACTTCTCCGGCCCCGCCTTCCAGATCCTCGCCCCGGGGGAGGACGGGTCGCTCGTCCCGACCGAACACTCGACCGACCAGAGCATGCTGTACGACGCGCTGACGCTCAGGCAGGGTCAGGTGACCCCGAAAGACATCGAAAGCTTCTACCTCTCGGAGAAGTTCGGCGTGACGGGAGCCGTGCTGCGCGAAGAGAGCACCGGCCGGGTCGGTCTCACGATCCAGCGCGACAAAAACGACATCCCCCACATCTTCGGCACGACGCGCTCGGACGTGATGTTCGGATCCGGCTGGGTGGCCGCCGAGGACCGCGGGCTTCTGCTCAGGCTCGGGCTCGGGCCCGCCTACACCGCTGCGCTCGACGTCCCCGGGATCAGCGCGTTCGGTCTGCTGCTGAGCCAGCGCTCGTTCAAGCCGAGCGCCCAGGCGGTCAAATTCGTCGAACAGCAGAAGACCGTGCTGACCGAACAGGGCGCCAGGGGCGAACAGGTGCTGCAGGACCTCGAAAGCTGGGTGGAAGGCGTCAACGCGTACGAGGCGAGCGTGCCTCCCGAACAGCGCCTGATCCCGCCGGTGACGGTCACCGACGCGATCGCCGGCTTCGCCTTCATCGGCTCGATCTTCGGCAACGGCGGCGGCGGGGAAGTGTCGAACTCCGACCTGCTCGCCCGCCTGGAGGCGAAATTCGGCGCCGAAGAAGGATTGAAGATCTTCCACGACCTGCGCGAGGTCAACGATCCTGAAGCGCCGACCACGACGACGAAAGCCTTCCCGTATGACCAGGTTCCGACCGGCGCGACCCCCGGGTCGCTGCTGATCGACCCGGGGTCGCCGAGCGCCTCAGCCGTGCACGCTGCGGCCGTGGCCAAGGCCTCCCGCCGCAAGGCATCGAACTTCCTGCTCGTCGGGAGCCAACTCGCGAAAGGCGGCAACCCACTGGCCGTGATGGGTCCGCAGCTCGGCTATTTCTACCCGGAGATCGTGATGCAGGCCGATCTGCACGGCGGGGGCATCGATGCGCAGGGAATCATTGCCCCGATCTCCCCATATGTGTTCATCGGCCGCGGCAAGGACTTCGCGTGGAGCCTCACCAGCGCGGGCAGCCAGAACACCATGCAGTTCCTGGAGCAGCTCTGCAATCCGGACGCAAGCCCGCCGACACGCAAATCCGACCACTACGTGTACAAAGGCGAATGCATTCCGATGACCACGGTTGACGCCGGGGAAATCGGCGAAAC
This sequence comes from Solirubrobacteraceae bacterium, assembly GCA_035567055.1. Taxonomy (GTDB): domain Bacteria; phylum Actinomycetota; class Thermoleophilia; order Solirubrobacterales; family Solirubrobacteraceae; genus Palsa-744. The sequence continues at coordinate 41,574 of DATMQX010000055.1, read as the reverse complement.
CAAAACCGAACCCGCCCATGAGGTCTTCTTCAAAGAAACGGTTCACGGGCCGGTCACCGGAACGGTGACCGTGGGCGGCCAGCCCTACGCGATCGCAAAGGAGCGCTCGACGCGCGGGCGCGAGCCCGTCGGCGAGATCGCCTTCAGCGAACTCGACTCGAATGTCGTCCATTCGCCCGAACAGTTCTTCGAAGCGGCGAACCATCTAGAGACGACCTTCAACATGTCCTATCTCGACAACCAGCACATCGCCTACTTCTCGACGGGGCGCCTGCCGGTTCTGGCCGCGGGCACCGACCCGAGCCTGCCGACGCTGGGGACCGGCGAATACGACTGGAAAGGGTTCCTGTCGCTGGCGCAGCATCCGCACGAGGTGGACCCGGCCGGCGGCACGTTCCTGAACTGGAACAACAAGCCGGCTCCCGAATGGGGTGCCGCCTCGGACCAGTACTCCTACGGACCCGTCCAGCGCGTGCAGATGTACACGGGGTTCACCACCAAAATGAACGAGGCCAAGGACGTCTCGATCATGAACAGGGCCGCGCTGCAGGACCTTCGGGCGCTGAAGGTCTGGCCGGTCATCAACCAGGTCCTTGCGACGGGCGCTGCTCCGAGCAAACTGGCCGAAGAAGCGGCCGCGCTGGTGACGGCATGGGTGACCGAAAAAGGCGCCAGCCGGGCCGGCCTGAACCGGCCGAACAACCCGGGAGCGGCCGTGATGGACGCCGTCTGGAGCCCGATCGCCGAAGCGGTTCTCAGCCCGGTGCTCGGCGAATTGGTCCCGGAGCTCAAGTCGATCGCATCGCCGGACAATCCGCCGTCGTCAACCGGATCCTCGTTTGACGGAGGCTGGTACGGCTACGTCTACAAGGACCTGCGCTCGCTGCTCGGGACGGCCCCGGCACAGCCCTACAGCCGGCCGTACTGCGGCAACGGCAGCCTGGAAGCCTGCCGGGCCTCGCTGTGGGCGGCGATCCAGACGGCCGTCGAAGCGCTGGCTGCCAAACAGGGACCCGAACCCAAAAAGTGGCGTGCGGCGCCCGTGCGGATTAGCTTCCCGCCGGATCCGCTGCTGAGCTACACGATGCGCTGGACGAACCGCTCGACGTTCCAGCAGGTGATCACGTTCACCGGTCACGCACCGTGAGAGCGTCCACCTCAGGGTGCTAGCCGGCAGTCTCGGGCCGCGGCGCGTCAGATCGGACCGGAGGATCTGGCGCGCCGCGCGCTCGCGCGGATAGGCTGGCGAGCGATGCGTGCGTACTGGGTCCACGTCGAACACGACTTCGCCAAGCCGCCGGAGCGGATCTTCGCCTGCCTGGCCGAGCACGAGAATCTCGGCGAGGTGTTCGGCGCCAAGGTCAGCCGCCTGAACGACGCGCAGGACGGGACACGCAACGGGGTCGGCTCGAGGCGGCAGCTGCAGATCGGTCCGCTGACGCCGTTCGAGGAGACGGTCACCGAGTTCGTGCCCGGTGAGCGGATCGTCTACCGCATCACCAAGGGAGGTCCGCTGCGGGGGCACGTCGGCACGATGACGTTCGTCCCCAACGAGGGTGGAACCCGCTTCGTGTACGACATCCGCATCGCCTCTCACATCCCGGGCCTCGCCCCGCTCGTTCGAGCGATGCTCACGCGCTCCATCGTCGCCTCGCTGCCTGCGGTCGAGCAGAAGGCCTGATCGCATGGTCAGCCTCGAGTCCGCGAGCGAGCAGGCTGCGACCGTGGGCCGGGCGAGCCTCGGCGACGCGCCCGCAATGGGGGCCGTGCTGGCACGCGCCTTCCACGACGACCCGGCCTTCACGTGGGTCCTGCGCGGCGACCCCCGACGGATGAGAGTCCTCGAGCGCGGCTTCGAGCTCTTCCTGCGCCGCGTGTGGATGGAGCAGGAGGAGACCTACACGACCGCCGGGACCGTAGCCGTCGCGGCATGGGAGCTCCCCGACCGCTGGAAAGTGCCGATCGCCCAGCAGCTGCGGCTGCTGCCGGCGATGCTGGGCGTCTTCGGACGGCACCTGCCCCGGGTGCTGAAAGCCCTCACCGTGCTGGAACGCAAGCATCCCCGCGAGCCGCACTACTACCTCGCGTTCATCGGCGTCGACCCCGAGTGGCAGGGCCGCGGCCTCGGCGCCGCGGTGATGGCGCCCGTCCTCGAGCGCTGCGACGAGGACGGGATGCCCGCGTTCCTCGAGGCCTCGACGCCGCGAAACCGGGCGCTCTACGAACGGCACGGCTTCACCGTGACGGAAGAGTTCACGCTCGGGAGGGGCGCGCCGACGCAGTGGCGCATGTGGCGGACCCCGAGGCCGGCGGGAACCGTCGCCGACGAGGACGGCCGGCCATAGGCCGGGCCCTGTTTCGGCTCATTCGATCGACCTGCCGCCGCCTGACCGCTGACGCGCGGCCGTTCGACCTATTGACATCGACGTCGCCAGGCGGATACGGTGTCCGGCGGACGCCGGTGCAGGAGGGACCTGAGTCAACCGGGTTCGTCTGACCGCCCCTGGAGGGGACACTGTGCTCAAGGACGAGACGGTCCAGGGGCGCGACGATGAATGGAGACACAACATGACTGGAAGGATTCCAGCGCGGGCCGCAAGACGGGCTCTCACGATTCTCGCCGTCGGTGCGATCTCGGCGCTCGCGCCGGCGAGCGCCGGCGCGACAGGCACCCCGATCTACAACAACATCCCTGGCTCGCTTCCCCCGAACGTGGTGTCGCAGGCGTTCCAGGCAACGCAGCTGGGCGAGTTTGGCGGTCAGGTCGAATTCACCGCTCCGAGCCTCAACAAAACGACGGTGACCGTCGTGATGAGCAGTTGGGCCTGTCAGAAAGGCAACTGGTCGCAAGCCACCTGCGAAACCGAAAAAGGCGCGAAATTCCAGTGGCCGGTCACGCTGCACATCTACAGCGTCGGCACGCTGAACGCGGTCGGCACGCTCGTGACGAGCCAGACGAGAACGTTCAACATGCCCTTCCGGCCCTCGGACAGCACGAAATGCACCGGGGGCAGGTGGTATGCGAAAGGACAGTGCTTCCACGGAAAGGCGTTCAAGATCACCTTTCCGTTGAAGGGCGTCGTGCTGCCCAGCAAGGCGATCATCAGCGTCGCGTACAACACGAGCGGCTACGGAACCGAACCGCAGGGGTACTCCAAGCCCTGCAACTCGACCACCGCCGGCTGCCCGTATGACTCGCTGAACGTCGGGCTCACCGAACCGGCGAACGAAGAAAAACCGGAACCGGTGGCGCCATCCGTAGGTGCGGACCCCGCACCCGAAGCGGCCTACCAGAACTCGACGACTGCCGGCAACTACTGCGACAAAGGCATCGGCGGGACGGGTACGTTCCGTCTCGACGCCGGCCCGCCGCCGCCGTGCTGGACGGGCTACCAGCCGCTGTTCGAGGTCGCCACGAGCTAGCGCCAGAGGGAGGACCGCCTCGCAGTGCGAGGCGATACGGAGAGCGAGGGCCCCGCGAGCGCGGGGCCCTCGTCGTATCTGCGGCCGACGCGGCCGAGTCAGCTGCCTGGCAGGCGATACTTGCGGCTGTTGGGACAGCGCTCGAGCAGGCCAAGCTCGACGAGCGTCACCGCATAGCGATGGGCCGTGCTGGCGCTCATGCCGAGATCGCCGGCGAGTTCGACGATCCCGCGCTCGCCTCCGTCCGGGCCGAAGCACGTCAGGATCGACAGGCCCCTCAGCAGCGAGCGCGACAGGCGCGGGTCGTAGCTCTCGCGCGGGAGATCGCCACCACTGCTGCGCGCCGGCGCAGGCGATCGCGGCCGGCGAGCTCCGTGCTCGGCCGAGGGCGGAGCCGCCAGCAGGCCCGAGATCAGCGTGGAGATGCTCGGCGACCGGCCATGCGACGCGGCACGAACGACCTCGTCGACCTGCGCCGGCGAGAGCCTGATCGAGATGGAGAGTCTTTCGTCATTCATCATGATTCGACCATCGCAGATGCAGACGAGTGTCTGCAGGGCTGTTTCTCAGTCGCGGCTCGGCGCCAGCGCCTTCCGGCGGTTCGACTGACGGGCTAGCGCGAGCGGGTAGCCTGCAGCGCTGCGATGTCTGTGACCGTGACACTCCCCGACGGCAAGCCACTCGAGCTGGCCGACGGCGCCACGGGCGCGGACGCCGCCGCGGCGATCGGTCCGGGGCTGGCGCGAGCGGCGCTCGCAGTCGAGGTGAGCAGCGCGCCGGAGGCGGGGGGCGGCGGCGACGGAGGCGCCGCGGCCGGAGCGCGGCCGGAGCTGCGCGACCTGGCGCGCCCGCTGCCCGACGGGGCGCACGTGGCGATCGTGACGGCCAGGAGCGGCGAGAAGGCGCTCGAGCTCATCAGGCACGACACCGCGCACGTGCTCGCGACCGCGGTGATGGAGCTGTACGAGGGCGTGAAGATCTCGATCGGGCCTCCGATCGCCGACGGCTTCTACTACGACTTCGAGTTCCCGGCCGGAACCGTCGTCTCCGAGGCGGACTTCCCCAAGATCGAAGAGCGGATGCGCGCGCACGTGAAGGCGGCCGAGCCGTTTGAGCGGGAGGACGTGCCCGTCGCGCAGGCCCGTGAGCGCTTCGTCGAGGACAACCAGGATTACAAGGTCGAGCTCATCGACGACCTCGTGAGCGCCGCCGATCCGGACGCGCCGCTGCGGACGGTCTCGCTGTACACCAACGGCCCCTTCACCGATCTCTGCCGCGGGCCTCACGCCCCGAGCACGAGGAGCATCGGCGCGTTCAAGCTGAGCTCCGTCGCGGGCGCATACTGGCGCGGTGACTCGACGCGGACGATGCTGACGCGCATCTACGGGACCGCGTTCTTCTCGAAGGCGGAGCTCGAGGAGCACCTCGAGCGGCTCGAGCAGGCGAAGGCGCGCGACCACCGCAAGCTGGGGCGCGAGCTGGGGCTGTTCACCTTCTCCGAGGTCTCGCCCGGAGCGGCCTTCTGGCTGCCGGCGGGGACGAGCGTCTACAACACGCTCGTCGCGGTCTCGCGCGAGATGGGCCGCGAACGGGGGTACACGGAGGTCAAGACCCCGCAGATCTACGACTCCGAGCTGTGGAAGACCTCGGGTCACTGGGAGAAGTACAAAGAGCACATGTTCCTCGTCGAGGCCGAGGGTCGCGAGATGGGCGTCAAGCCGATGAACTGCCCCGGGCACGCACTTCTGTTCGGCATGAGCAGGCACTCCTACAGGGACCTGCCGGCCCGCTACTTCGAGCCGGGCCTGCTTCACCGAAACGAGCCGTCCGGTGTCCTGCACGGGCTGCTGCGGGTACGCCACTTCGCCCAGGACGACGCGCACATCTTCTGCACGGAGGATCAGGTCGAGGATGAGGTGAGAGGCTGCATCGAGATGGCGTTCGACACCTACGCCCTGTTCGACCTCGACGTGCGCTTGGAGCTCTCCACGCGCCCCGAGCGGCGGATCGGCACGGACGAGATGTGGGACCGGGCGGAGAGCAAGCTGACGAGGACACTCGATCACCTCGGGCTCGAGTACGAGCTCAACCCCGGCGACGGGGCCTTCTACGGGCCGAAGATCGACATGCACCTGACAGACTCGCTGGCGCGGTCCTGGCAGCTGGGGACGGTGCAGCTCGACTACTCGATGCCCGAGCGCTTCGAGCTGAGCTACACCGGTGCCGACAACCACGAGCACCGGCCGGTGATGATCCACCGTGCGCTGTTCGGCTCCTACGAGCGCTTCATCGGCATCATGCTCGAGCACTACGGCGGTGAGCTGCCACTGTGGCTCGCTCCGGTGCAGGCGATCGTCCTGCCCGTCTCCGACCGCTTCAACGAGTACGCGGCGGCGGTGACGGACGGCGTGCGCGATGACGGCGCCCGCGTGGAGCTCGACGATCGCAGCGAGTCCGTCGGCCGCAAGATCCGCGAGGCCGAGCTGCGGAAGATCCCGTACATGCTCGTCGTGGGGGATCGCGAGGAGGGCGAGGAGGCCGTCTCCGTGCGCGAGCACAGGGCCGGCGACCTGGGGAGCATGTCGTTGAAAGACTTTCGCCAGCGCCTGCAGGGAGAGCTATACTCGGCCGCGTTGCAGCCACTCAAATCCTCAGAGCGCCGCGCCTAGCATCCGCTTGACGCGCAGCCACCACAGCTAGTGCCGGTACCCCGCAGGTTCGACCGGCGCCCGCCCGAGCGGGACACGACGAGGATCAACGACCGGATTCGTGTGCCCGAGGTGCGTCTGATCGACGACGAGGGCAATCAGATAGGCGTGATGAAGACGCCCGATGCGCTCGCCTTCGCCCAGGAACGCGACCTCGATCTCGTCGAGGTGGCCCCCGAGGCGCGACCGCCGGTGTGCCGGGTGCTCGATTACTCCAAGTACAAGTACGAGCAGGCACAGAAGCTCAAGCAGGCGCGCAAGCACCAGCAGCAGATCACGATCCGTGAGATCAAGTTCAGGCCGAAGATCGCCCAACACGACTACGACACCAAGAAGCACCACGTCGAGCGCTTCCTGCGCCACAAGGACAAGGTGAAGGTGACGATCATGTTCCGCGGGCGGGAGGTCACCCACCCGGAGCGCGGCACGGCGATCCTCGACCGCCTCGCCGAGGAGCTCTCCGAGCTGGGCGTCGTCGAGCAGCGGCCGATGCAGGAAGGCCGCAACATGACGATGATGATGGCCCCTTCCAAGGCCGTGCTGGCCGGCCGCGTGGACGTAGCCGAGAGCTCGGACGGCGAGGTCCGTCATGGCGCGCACGTGGGTGACGTGGCCTCCGCGGCGATCGAGTCCCCCGCTCCGGGCAACGGCGCCGGCGGCGACGCGGTCCGGGAGGAGGAGGCGGCGCCCACTTCAGACGCTGAGCCGGCTGCCGAGGCACCGGCTGACGCGCAGGCCGAGGCGAGCGCGCAGGCCGAGGCGAGCGCGGAGGGCGCGTCAGAGCCCGCCGCGGAGCCGGAGCCGGCCGGCGCGCCCGCGCCGACGGTCAAGGCCAAGGCGGCCTCCGAGTAGGGCACATCCGCCCGCGCGGGCACGGCCATCCGCCCCGGCGGGCACGGCCTGCCATAATCCTCGCCTCGATCATGCCCAAGATGAAGACGCACTCCGGCGCGAAGAAGCGCTTCAAAGTCACCGCTGGCGGGAAGGTGCGCGCGCGCCATCCCTTCACGAGCCACATCCTCGAGAAGAAGTCGCCGAAACGCAAGCGCGCGCTCGGGCGCCCGACGGTTCTCTCCAAGCACGACGCTCCCCGGGTCAAGAGGCTACTGGGAGAGGGCAAATGACCAGGGTCAAGCGGTCGGTGGGTGCGCGCAAGAAGCGCCGCGCCACGCTCGAGCTCACGAAGGGATTCCGCGGCGAGGCCCACTCGAACTACAAGCGCGCCAAGGAGGCGCTGCTGAAGGCCGACGCGTACGCCTACCGCGACCGGCGCAACCGCAAGCGGGATTTCCGCCGGCTGTGGATCACGCGCATCAACGCTGCGGCCCGGATCAACGGCATGAGTTACTCGCAGTTCATGCACGGCCTGTCCCTTGCCGGCGTCGAGCTGGACCGCAAGGTGCTCGCGGACATCGCCGTTCGCGACGCCGACACGTTCGCACGTTTCGCCGAGGTCGCCCGCGAGGCCTCGGCCACTCGCTCCAGCTGACCTACGGGATCTTGAACCTGAAGGGCCCGAACTTCGCGCCTTCGAAGGACGCGTAGACGTCGAATTCCGTTCCTCGGGCGACGCGCGCATCTGCTTTACTTCCCTGTCGCCATGCACACGCACACCGTCAGCCGCCCCCAGACCCGCCGACGCACGTTCGCTACCGCCCGCGAGGCGTCGGCTGCCTGATCGCGCCAGCTGACAACGTAAGCCTTTCGGGCGCCGCATCCCCAGGGATCGGCGCCTTTTTTGTATCCGCTGCGGCCCCACTTCCCGCGATGACAATCACCTCTCCCCACAACCCCCACCTCAAGCGCCTTCGCCGGCTGCAACGCAAGCGCGACCGCGACCGCAGCGGGCGCTTCGTCGCGGAGGGCGAGGACCTGATCGGCGCTGCTGAGCTCGCCGGGTGGACCGCGGTCGAGGGCTATCGCCTCGCGGCCAGCGAGCTGGGCGGGCCTGGGTTCGTGGACGTCGAGCCGGACGCGCTCGCGGCCGCATCCACGCTCGCGTCCTCGAGCCGTGTGATCGCCGTGTACGAGCAGCGCTGGAGCGCGCCGGAGGGACCGCTGTGCGTGTACCTGCACGGCGTCGCGGACCCTGGGAACGTCGGCACGATCATCCGCTCGGCGCAGGCCTTCGGGGCGTCATCGGTGGCGCTGGGCCCGGGCTGCGCCGACCCGTACTCGCCGAAGGCGGTTCGCGCCAGCATGGGGGCGATCTTCGCGGTCTGCCTCGCGCGCGCAGACAGCGTGGCCGAGCTGCCGGGGGAGCGGATCGCGCTGCGCGCCGACGCGAACGAGATCCTCAGCCGGCCCGCGGCGGACGCCGTGGCCGGGACGACGCTCCTCGTCGGCTCCGAGCGCGACGGGCTGCCGGCAGAGGTGGTCGGGGCGTGCGAGCGCAGCGCTCGGATCCCGATCGCCTCCGAGTCGTTGAACGCCGCCATGGCCGCGACGGTCGCGTTGTACGAGATGACGCGGCAACCATCTAGGGTCACAGCCTCATGATCGAGCGGATCGAGCAGCTGCAGGCGCAGGCCGAGGCCGAGATCGCGGCCGCCGGCTCGAGCCACGCACTCGAGGAGCTGCGGGTGCGCTACCTCGGTCGCAAGGCGGAGCTGCCGCAGATGCTGCGTGGGGTCGCAGACCTGGAGCCCGCCCGGCGCGGCGAGGTGGGAAAGGCCGCCAACCAGGCGCGCCAGGCGCTCGAACGGCAGATCGAGGAGCGCGCAGCGCAGCTGCAGGGACAGGAGCTGGAGGCCGTTCTGCGCGAGGACGGCGTCGACGTCACGCTTCCGGGCGCGCCGCCGGAGCCGATCGGCGGGCTGCACGTACTGAGCGCCACCCGCCGCGAGCTCGAGGACATCTTCCTCGGTCTCGGCTTCACGATCATGGAAGGCCCCGAGGTCGAGACGGTCCACTACAACTTCGACGCGCTGAACCACAGCCCGACGCATCCCGCGCGGGAGCGCAGCGACACGTTCTACGTCGCCGACGATCTCGTCCTGCGGACGCATACCTCGCCAATGCAGGTGCGCGCGATGGAGACGCATCCGCCTCCGCTTTACATAATCATCCCGGGCCGCGTCTTCCGGCCCGACTCCGACGCGACGCACACGCCTCAGTTTCACCAGATCGAGGGACTCGCCGTCGACGAGGACATCACCCTCGCCGACCTCAAGGGCACGCTGCTGGCGTTCGCCCGCGCCGTGTTCGGTGAGGATCGCGACGTCAGGTTGCGCCCCCACTTCTTCCCGTTCACGGAGCCGAGCGTCGAGGTGGACGTGTCGTGCTTTCACTGTGGCGGCAAGGGCTTCCTGGGTGACGGCTCACGCTGTTACCTGTGCAAGGGCGAGGGCTGGCTCGAGGTGCTCGGCGCCGGCGAGGTCGACCCGAACCTCTACTCCCACGTGCCGTCCAACGAGCTGAACGCGCCCGGATATGACCCGGAGAAGGTACAGGGGTTCGCCTGGGGTATGGGCATCGAGCGGATAGCGATGCTCAAGCACGGCATCCCCGACCTGCGGTTGAACTTCGAGAACGATCTCCGTTTTCTGGAGCAGCTGCCATGAGGGTGCCCGTGCCATGGCTACTCGAATACTGCGACCCGGGCCTTGACGTGCGCGGACTCGAGGAGCGCCTGACGATGACCGGCACGAAGGTCGAGGCGATCCATCGCCAGGGCGTCGGCTCGACGGACAAGTTCGTCGTCGGCCGCGTGCTCGAGGCCGAGCAGCACCCAGACGCCGACCGGCTGAAGGTGTGCAGGGTGGACCTCGGCGCCGCCACGCCCGACGGGCCGGCGAGCATCGTCTGCGGCGCCCCGAACGTGGCGGTCGGACAGACGGTGGCGGTCGCCCTGCCGGGAGCCGTCATGCCCGACGGGCGGCGGCTTGCGGCGGCCAAGCTCCGAGGGATCGTCTCCGAAGGGATGATCCTCTCCGAGTCCGAGCTCGAGATGGGACCCGGCTCGGACGGGATCCTGGTGCTCGACACCCTCGATGCCGAGTTTGCCCCGGGGACGCCGCTCGCCGAAGTGCTGCCGATATCGCAGGATGTGCTCGAGCTCGAGATCACGCCGAACCGGCCTGACTGCCTCGGCGTGTATGGCGTGGCGCGCGAGCTGCACGCCGCGACGGGGGCGCCCCTGGCGCCGGAGCCGTGGCTCGAGGACCCCGGCTCGTCAGGTGCTGTCGGCGCCGCCGAGGTGACCGTCGAGTGCCCGGAGGAGTGCCCGCGGTTCACCGCGCGGGTGTTCGAGGAGGTCACGATCGGTGAATCGCCGACGTGGCTGAAGGCGCGGCTGATCGCGGCCGGGCAGCGGCCGATCAACAACGTCGTCGACATCACCAACTACGTGATGCTGGTGACCGCGCAGCCGCTGCATGCGTTCGACCTCGACCGCGTCGCCGGGGCGCGGCTGAACGTGCGCCGCGCGCGCGACGGCGAGCTCGTCGAGACGCTGGATGGCCAGGCGCGCGCCCTCGACGGCGAGATGCTCGTGATCGAGGACGCCGACGGGCCGACGTCGATCGCGGGGGTGATGGGCGGCATCCGCTCCGAGGTCGCCCCGGACACAACGCGTGTGCTGCTGGAGGTGGCCAACTGGAGCGGACCGAACATCCACCGCACGTCCTTGGCCCTGGGGCTGCGCAGCGAGGCGTCGAGCCGCTTCGAGAAGGGCCTGCAACCGGAGCAGTGCATGCAGGCGCAGGCGGTCGCGAGCACCATGATGCTCGAGCTCTGCGGCGCGAAGCTCCTCCCGGGCACGATCGACGTCGGCCGACCTGCGCCGCCCCCGCGGGTGATCCGCCTGCGCGAGGAGCGGGTGCGCTCGATCCTCGGCGTCGAGGTCCCCGTCGAGCGCCAGGCGGAGATCCTGAGCCGCCTCGACTTCGCGACGCAGCCGGCGCCCAACGGCCTCGACGTCACCGTGCCGGCCCTGCGACGCGACGACGTAACGCGCGAGGTGGACCTGATCGAGGAGGTTGCGCGGATCGACGGTCTCGAGCGCCTGCCAGCGACGCTTCCCGCGCGCCGGGGGGCCGTCGGCACCCTCACGCACGATCAGCGCGTGCGCCGCGCCGCAGAGGACGCGATGGTCGGGCGGGGCCTGCACGAGGTGGTGGGCTGGAGCTTCGCCGACCCCGAGCTGCTCGACCGCCTGCGCCTGCCGCCCGAGGACGAGATGCGGCGCGTCGTCACGCTCGAGAATCCACTGTCGGAGGCCCAGTCGGTCATGCGCCCGACGCTGCTGGGCTCGCTGCTCGACGTCGCGCGCTACAACGTGTCCCGCAACGGGCCCGACGTGGCGATCTTCGAGTCCGGCACCGTGTACCGCGCGGCGCGAGAGGGTCCCGGCGCCGACGAGCATCATGCTCTCGGGGTCCTCTTGAGCGGCTCGCGCGCGCCCCGGGCGTGGCGGGGGACGCCGGGCGAGGCGGACTTCTTCGCGGCGAAGGCGCTGCTCGCCTCGCTGCTCGACAGGTTCCACGTGCAATGGTCGGTGGCGGCCGAGTCGTGGCCATTCCTGCATCCGGGGCGCAGCGCGGCCGTGCTCGTCGACGCAAGCAAGCGCATCGGGTTCGTCGGCGAGCTGCACCCGCTCGTCGTGCGCGAGTGGGACCTCGAGCGCACGGCCGTGTTCACCATCGACATGGGCAAGCTGGCCGCGGCGGCGCCGCCGCTCGTCTCCTTCCGCCCGTTCCCGTCGGTTCCCACGCTGCGCCAGGATCTCGCCGTGACCCTGCCCGAGTCCGTGCCGGCGGCCGAGGTCCTGCAGCGGGTGCGCGCGGCGGCCGGCGAGATGCTCGAGGACGTCAACGTGTTCGACGTTTACACGGGCGGACAGGTCGGCGAGGGTCGCCGCTCGCTGGCCCTGGCGCTGTCCTTCCAGACGCAGGACCGCACGCTCACAGACGAGGACGTCGCGCCCGCCCGCGAGCGGATAGTCGCGGCTCTCGCCGAGCTGGGGGGCGAGCTGCGTGGCTAGCGTCTCCGCGCAACCGCTGCGGACCGGGCAGGCGCCGCGGGTGACCGTCGCCGGCGGGACCGGCTTCGCGGGAGCGCTCGCCGCGCACCTGCTGTGGCGTCACCCCGGCTTCGAGCTCGTGGCGGTCACCGGCCGCTCGGAGCGGGGGCGGCGCCTGGACGACCTGTACCCGCGCTACCGGGTGCCGCTCACGATCGAGGAGCTCGATATCGATCGGCTGGGGGCGGTCGACGCCGCGATCGTCGCCTATCCACATGCCGCCGCGGCGCCGACCGTCGCCGCGCTGCGCGAGCACGGTGCGCGGGTCGTCGACCTGAGCGCCGACTTCCGCCTCGGCTCGCTGTCGACGTACGAGCACTGGTACGGGGCACACCCGCGGCCGGACCTGCTCGCGCAGGCCGTGTACGGGTTGACGGAGCTGCATCGCGAGGCGATCGCCGGTGCGGCGCTCGTCGCCAACCCCGGCTGCTACCCGACGGCCTCGCTGCTCGCGCTGGCGCCGCTCGCGCGGGCGGGGCTGATCGCCGACGTGGTGATCGACGCCAAGCAGGGGATCTCGGGGGCCGGGCGGGCCTTCGACGAGACGACGCACCTGTCGATGGCGGGCGAGAACATACTTCCGTACAAGGTCGCCGCGCACCGGCACACGCCGGAGATCGAGGAGCAGCTCGCGCTGCTGGACCCGGCCAACAAGCAGACCAAGGTGCAGTTCCAGGCCCATCTCGTACCCCTCGACCAGGGCGAGATGGCGAGCTGCTACGTGACACCGTCGCGGCCCGTCACGGCGGGCGAGCTGCGTGATCTGTTCGCCGACGCCTACGCGGACGAGCCGTTCGTCGAGGTTCTCGACACGCCGCCGGGGGTGCGGGAGGTGCGCGAGACCAACTACTGCAGGATCTACGCGGCCGGCGACGAGCACACCGGCAAGCTGCTCGTGTTCTCGGCGATCGACAACCTCTGGAAGGGCACCTCCTCGCAGGCGGTCCAGAACCTGAACCTGATGTTCGGCCTCGACGAGACGGAGGGCCTGTCATGAGCGCGCATGGCGGCGCCCGATCGGCGTCCTCCGTCGCGCCCCAACCGTTCTTCCGCTCGCGCTGGGTGCCGGCGCCCGCGCACGTCCGCGAGCTGGCGCCCGACGCGGGCCTGCCGGCGGGCTTCCGGGCGGCGGGCGTGGCGGCAGGGCTCAAGGCGAGCGGCGACCCCGACGTCGGCCTGCTCGTCTGCGATGCGCCGGAGCCGGTCAGCGCGGCCCGCTTCAGCGCCACGAGCGCGCCCGCGGCGCCCGTGCTGGTCAGCCGCGAGCGATGCCGCCTGAACGCCCTGCGGGTGGTGCTCGCCAACGCGGGTTGCGCGAACGCCGCCACCGGTCGCCGGGGGCTCGACGACGCTGCCAAGACTCAGGGCGCGGCCGCGACGGCGGCCGGCGTGGACCCATCCGAGGTGGTGCTTGCCTCGACGGGCGCCATCAGCCACTATCTGCCCGTCGATGCCGTCGTCAAGGGAATCCTGCAGGCGCGCTCGCAACTGCGCGAGAACGGCGACGCGGAGTTCCAGCGGGCGATCCAGACGACCGATGCGTTCGAGAAGCGGGCGAATCTCGAGGTCGGGCTGGCGTCCGGGCCGGTGCGGCTGAGCGCCCAGTGCAAGGGCGCAGGCATGATCTCGCCGCGCTTCGCGACGATGCTCTGCTTCCTGCAGACCGACGCGGCGCTGGCCGCCGAGACGGCGGACCTGCTTCTCGGAGTCTGCGTCAAGCGCAGCTTCGACCGCGCCTCCGTCGACGGGCAGCTTTCGACCAACGACACCGCCGTGCTGATGTGCTCCGGGTCAAGCGGCGTCAGCGTCGCCGCCGAGAGCGAGGACGAGCTGCTCCTGGGCGAGGCGCTGGACGCGCTTCTGCGCCAGCTCGCGATCTTGATGGTTGCCGATGGCGAGGGCGCCAGGCGGATCGCGCGGGTCGCTGTGCGCGGTGGACATCCCGAGACCGTCGAGGTGGCGGCGCGCGCGGTCGCGAACTCGCCGCTCGTGAAGGCGGCGCTGCACGGCGGCGATCCGAACTGGGGGCGCATTGTCCAGGCCGTCGGCGGTGCTCTGGCTGGGGGGGGACTGGGTCATCCTCCGCTGGCCGTCGACGTCGCGATCGAGGGGATGCAGGTGTGCTCGGCAGGCGCGGCCATCCCGTATGACGAGCAGGCGCTCGCGCAGGCGGTGCGGCGGGAGGAGGTCGAGTACGAGATCGGCCTGCCCGGCGAGGGCGCCGAGACAGAGGTGTTCTTCTCAGACCTGTCGCACGAGTACGTGACCATCAATGCCGACTACACGACATGAGGACGCGTGCCCATATAGGGCCGAACACGACGTCGGGAGGCAAACGTCATGCGTGACGTAGGCACGCTGCTCGAGGCGCTTCCGTACATCAGGGAGTTCCATGGCAAGACGGTGGTCATCAAGTACGGCGGCGCGGCGATGGAGGATCCGGCGTTGCGCGAGGAGTTCGCGCGCGATGTCGTCCTGCTCAAGTACGTCGGCTTGAACCCGATCGTGGTGCATGGCGGCGGCCCGGAGATCACCGCCTACATGGAGCGCCTCGAGCTGCCGGTCGAGTTCGTCGGGGGCCTGCGCGTCTCGAGCGAGGAGACGGTCGAGGTGGCGAAGATGGTGCTCGTGGGGAAGGTGAACAAGGAGATCGTGCTTCGCCTGAACCGTCATGGCCAGCCCGCCGTCGGGCTGTGCGGCGACGACGGCTCGCTCTTCAGGGTCGCCCGCCGCGCTGCGCCCGGCGGAGAGGACATCGGCTTCGTCGGACGTATCGAGCGCGTCAACATCGGCGTGATCGAGCACATCTCCAGCGACTACATCCCGGTGATCGCGTCCGTCGGCGCCGACCGCGAGGGGCGTTCGTACAACGTCAACGCCGACGAGGCCGCGGGCGCCGTCGCCGGAGCGCTCGGCGGTTACAAGGTGGTGTTCCTCACGGATGTCCCCGGCTGGCTCCAGGACGCCGCCGATCCGCAGAGCCTGATCCGGCAGGCGACGGTCGGTCAGGTGCAGGAGGCCTTGGCGAAGCTCGACGGAGGCATGCGTCCCAAGCTCGAAGCCTGCGTCGACGCGATCAACGAGGGTGTGACGGCCGCGCACATCCTCGACGGGCGGATCCCGCATTCGCTGCTGCTCGAGCTGTTCACCGACGAAGGGATCGGTACGAAGATCGAGGCCGCCCCATGAGCGTCAGCGAGCTGCAGGAGCTCGAGCGCACGAGCGTGATCGCGTCCTACGCGCGCTCTCCGGTGGAGTTCGTGCGAGGCGAGGGCGCCCGGCTCTGGGACGCCGAGGGGAACGAGTACCTGGACTTCCTCTGTGGCATATCCGTGACCAACCTCGGGCACTGCCACCCGCGCGTGGTGGCGGCCGTGCGCGAGCAGGTCGGGCGGTTGATGCACGTCAGCAACCTCTTCTACTCAGAGCCGGCGATGCTCCTGGCCGAGCGGCTGTCGCGGTCGAGCCTCGGCGGCAAGGTCTACTTCTGCAACTCCGGCGCCGAGGCCAACGAGGCGGCGATCAAGCTGGCCCGCAGGGCGCGGGCGACCGGTGACGTCGTGGTCGTGCACGGCGCCTTCCACGGACGGACCTACGGCGCCCTCTCGGCGACCCCGCAGGAGTCCAAGCAGGCGCCGTTCGCGCCGCTCGTGCCCGGCTTCCGGGCGGTCGAGCCGACGCCGGAGGCGATCACCGCCGCGGTCGACGACCGCACGGCGGCGGTGCTGCTCGAGCCGATCCAGGGCGAGAGCGGCGTGCATGTGCTCTCCGACGAGCTTCTCGGCAGCGCGCGGGCCGCGTGCGATGCGCATGGGGCGGCGCTGATCTTTGACGAAATTCAATGCGGAATGGGCCGCACGGGAACGCTCTGGGCCTACGAGCAGACGGACGTGCGGCCCGACGCGATGACCGTGGCGAAGGCTCTCGGGGGCGGGCTCCCGATCGGCGCGCTGATCACGGGCGAGCGCCTGGCCGACGTCCTGAGGCCCGGCGACCACGGCTCGACGTTCGCCGGCGGCCCCGTCGTCGCCTCCGCTGCGCTGGCGGCGCTCGAGCTGACCGACGACGCCGAGCTGCTCGAGCGGGTGTGCGAGCTCGGACAGCGGCTTGCCGCGGGTCTCGAGCGGCTCCCGCACGTGCTCGCCGTGCGCGGCCGCGGTCTGATGCTCGCCTGCGAGGTCGACGTGTCGGCTCCCGCGGTGGCGCGCCGGGCGCTGCTCGAGCAGCGGCTGGTCGTGAACGCCACCGGGCCGACCACGCTGCGGCTGCTGCCTCCCCTGACCATCACCAAAGACGACGCGGACGAGGCGCTGGCACGTCTGGCGGTCGCGCTGGAGGGCTGACGGATGCGCCGCACCCTGCCCGGTGGCTTCGAGCTCGACGACGACCGCGCGCGGATCGACGTGGACGCCGTGCATGCCTTCATGACCGAGCAGTCATATTGGGGGCGGGGCCGCTCGCGAGAGCTGCAGGAGCGGGCGATTCGCGGCTCGGCTCGCGTCGTCGGCCTGTACCTGAGCTCCGATCTGATCGGATTCGCGCGCGCCGTCTCCGACGGCGCGACCGTCGCCTATCTCGCCGACGTGTACGTCCTGCCCGGCTATCGCGGTCGTGGACTGGGACTCGAGCTCGTGCGCGAGATCGTCGACGGAGAGAGCTCATCGGAGGTGCGTTGGCTGCTGCACACCGCCGATGCCCAGGGCCTGTACTCGAAGCTCGGCTTCAGCGACGGTCCTCCGCTCTACCCGCTGATGGAACGCGGGCGCCGGCGCGATGCGGGTTCCCCGACCGCGGACGGCGCCTCTTCTGCGACGGGAGCGCACAGCGCGAACCCTGCGGACGCCACCTCGCCGCAGTAGCCTTGCCGCCCGTGAGCAGCGATCGCAACAGCCCAGCCGTGCGCACCGCCTCCTACGAGGCCGATCCGGCGAACGTGCACCGCGTGCTGCTTCTCTACTCCGGCGGGCTCGACACGAGCGTGATGCTCAAGTGGATCCAGGACGAGTACCAGGCGGAGGTCGTCTGCCTGACGGTGAACCTCGGCCAGCCCGGCGAGGACTACGACGTGATCAGGGGCAAGGCGCTCCAGCTGGGAGCCGTCGAATGCCACGTGGTCGACGCCAGGACGGAGTTCGCTCGCGAGTACCTCACGCCGGCGATCAAGGCCAACGCGCTGTACGGCGGCGGCTACCCGCTGTTCACGGCGCTCGGGCGCCCGCTGATAGCGAAGCTGGCTGTCGAGTACGCGCGCAGGGACGGGTGCGACACGATCGCGCACGGCTGCACGGGCAAGGGCAACGACCAGGTACGGATCGAGGCGACTGTCGCGACGCTCGCGCCGGAGCTGAAGATCATCGCTCCCGTGCGCACGTGGCAGATGGGTCGCGAGGAGGAGATCGCCTACGCGCGCGAGCACGGCATCCCAGTGAAGGGGGGAACGGAGGCGGCCCCGTATTCCATCGACGACAACCTCTGGGGGCGCTCCTCGGAGGGGCGCTGGATCGAGGAGCTCGACCACGCGCCCGAGGACGACGTGTTCCAGCTCGTGACCAGGCCCGAGGACGCACCCGACGAGCCCGAGCTCGTCGAGCTGGCGTTCGAGCGCGGGCTTCCCGTCGCGCTGAACGGCGAGCGCCTGGAGCTCGTCGAGCTGATCGAACGTGCTGCAGAGATCGGCGCGCGCCACGGCATCGGAATCGTCGATCACATCGAGGACCGCATCGTGGGGTTGAAGGTGCGAGACATCTACGAGGCGCCGGCCGCGGCGCTGATCCTGTCCGCGCATCAGGAGCTCGAGCGACTGGTCTGCACGATCCACCAGAACCAGTTCAAGCCGCAGCTCGATCGCCAGTGGGCGTTTCTCGTCTATGCCGGTCTCTGGTGGGAGCCCCTGCGCGTCGATCTCGACGCGTACATGGATCAGGTGAACGAGCGCGTCACGGGGACCATCGGCCTCAAGCTCTTCAAGGGCCATGTGCGTGTCGTCACTCGCGCGTCGCCGAACGCCGTCTACGACGCGAGCCTCGCCTCGTTCTCCGAGTCGGGCGGCCTCTTCTCCCAGTCCGCCTCGCCCGGCTTCATCGAGCTGTGGTCGCTGCAGTCGCGAATGGCGTGGCGCCTGCGTAACCAGTGAGCGCCAGGGCTAGCATGGGCGCATGAGCACGATCGTCTACAGGCTCGCCCGCTACCTGCTCTGGAATGGGGGCAAGTGGTACGTGCGAAAGCGCCTGCCTCCGGCCCGTGCGCTCGCCGGGCGCGCTCTGCTCGCCGGCGCCGGATTGACGGCGATGGTGCTCGCGGCGCGGCGCGTCAAAGGCTGAGGGGCACGCTCGGAGGGCCGTCCGGTCCGCCCCCTAACTTGGAGCCGGACGTGATGGCAGAGGGAAACGAGACGCCTGGTGGCGAGCCGGCCGACCGGAGACCGGTCAGCGGCGGCGAGGGCGACCTCCTGGCCGAACGGCGAGCGCGCCGGGCATCGGAAACCGGAGAGGCGGCACTCACGCTCCGCGCCGAGGCCGCCGAAGCGACGGTCCGCACCCTCGAAGTCCACGTGTCGACTCTGCAGCAGCGCCTGCGCGACGTCGAGGAGGAACGGCGCAGCCACGCCGAGCGGGCGAAGGCCGAGCGAGCGGCGGTCCTCGAGCGCGAGGCCGAGCTGCGGCGCGTCAAGCAGCGCGAGTACGCCGAGCAGCAGTTGCGGGTCGAGGCGGAGGATCGTGTGATGAGCATGGATCGCGAGGGCCGTGCCCAGATCGAGCGCCTCAACCGCCGCCTGAGCGCCAGCGAGCAGGAGGCGCGTGAGCTCGCGGAGCGGCTCGAGAGCGTGCAGCGGGCGCTGGCCGAGGCCGAGCAGGCCGCCGCCGCGGATCGCACCGCGGTGCGGCGGGCCGAGCGCGAGCTGCAGGCGCGGCTCGCCGAGCTCGAGTGCCGGGCGCTCGAGATCAACCGCGCCGTCGCGGCCGAGCGCGCGGCACGCGAGCGCTCGGAAGGACTGCTGGAGGGCATGCGCCGCGGCCACCGGATGGTCGAGAGCCTGGTGGGCGAGACGCGCACGATCGTCGGCCGCCTGGCTGCGGCCTTCGCCGGCGCCGAGACCGGCGGGGCGGCCGTCCGTGCAGACGAGCCCTACGGTGAAGTGCGGGCGTCCCGAATGCAACCGCGCGGCGGAGCGTCGCCGGCGCCCCCCGCGGGCGTCGCGGCCGCGGGACGCAGCTCCGAGATGGCCGAGGCGCTCGCGGCCGCCGTCGACCGACTGCGGGCCCGCGCGGATGAGCCGGCGCCCGACGGGATGCGCGACCCCGTCGTCGAGGACGAGACGGTGAGGGTGGGCGGCGGCGAGGACGTGACGCTCGCCGTGGAGTCGACCGCGGCCGCGCCCCCCGAAGGCCCGTTGTCCGGCGTCCAGTCGCCTGAGCGCGGGAGAGCGGCGCGGCCGCCGGCCACCCGGCTGGTCTCGGAGAGCCCGCCGGTTCCCTATCCGCCGGCTGCGCAGGCGCACGCCGCGCGCGTGCGCAAGCTCGAGACTCACAAGCACAGCATGTCGCTGATCGGTCGCTGGCGGATTAGGCGCAAACAGCGGCGCGGACGCTGAGGCTCGTCCGCCGAGCCTCATAGCATCCAGTCTCAGTGAGCAACACCGCCTGCGCCCACCTGCACGTCCACTCCGAGTACTCGCTGCTCGACGGCGCATGCAAGATCGACGCGCTCGCGCAGCGCGCCGCAGAGTTCGGCCAGCCGGCGCTCGGCCTGACAGATCACGGTGTCATGAACGGAGCCGTCGAGCTGCACAAGGCCTGCTCCAAGCACGGCATCAAGCCGATCGTGGGCTGTGAGATCTACCTCGTCGACGATCACTCCGCGAGCGGAGTGGGTGGGTCCCGCAAGAGCGAGCGCAACCACCTGACGCTGCTGGCAGCAGACGACGCCGGCTATCGCAACCTCGTCAAGCTCTCCTCGGCCGGCTTCCTCGAAGGCCTGCAGAGGGGGAAGCCGTGCGTCGACCTCGCCCAGGTCGAGCGCTACTCCGACGGCATCATCGCGCTGACCGGGTGCCTGGCCTCGCGCTTCTGCCAGCGGCTGCTCGAGGACCGCGAGCACGACGCGCGGGCGCACGCAGACGACCTGCTGCGAGTGTTCGGTCCCGAGAACGTCTATTTCGAGCTGCAGAAGAACGGGCTCGCCGACCAGGAGAAGTGCAACGAGGGCATCGTGCGGATCGCCGGCGAAGTCGGCGGCAGCCTGGTCGGCACAGGCGACGTCCACTACCTGCGACGCGAGGACTACGAGCATCACACGGCCCTGTTGTGCGTTCAGACGAAGAGCACGCTCGCGGCACCCAAGCTGACCTTCGAAACGAACGAGTTCTACCTGCGCGACACGCCGCAGATGCTCACGGCCTTCGCCGAGTGGCCCGAGGCGATCGCAAACACGCTCGAGATCGCCGAGCGCTGCTCGGTGCAGCTCGAGCTCGGCAAGCAGTTGATCCCGCGCTTCCAGACACCCGACGGCGCCAGCGAGCGCGACTACCTGCGCGCGCGCGTGCAGGAGGGCCTTGGCCTGCGTTACGGCGATCCGCCGCCCGCCGAGGCGGTCGAGCGCATGGAGATGGAGCTCGACGTGATCGACCGGATGGGTTTCAACGCCTACTTCCTGATCGTCTGGGATTTCGTCAAGTTCGCCAAGGAGAACGGCATCGCCGTCGGCCCCGGCCGCGGCTCGGCAGCGGGCTCGCTCGTCTCCTATTGCCTCGCGATCACCGACGTCGATCCGCTTCGCTACGACCTCCTGTTCGAGCGCTTCCTGAACCCCGAGCGCGTGTCGATGCCCGACATCGACATCGACTTCTCCGTCCGCGGCCGTGAGCGTGTCATGCGCTACGTGACCGACAAGTACGGACGCGAGTCCGTCGCGCAGATCGTGACCTTCGGGAAGATGTTCCCGCGCGCGGCAACCCGCGACGCAGCCCGCGTGCTCGGCTTCGACTACGGAGTCGGCGACCGGCTCGCGAAGCTGATCCCCGACCCGATCATGGGTCGCTCGCCCTCCTTCGAGGATTGCCTGAAGAGCGGCCAGCCGCTGCGTAAGGCATGCGACGAGGACGCGACCGCAAGGCAGATCGTGGACGTCGCCCAGGGCCTCGAGGGGATCGTCCGCAACTCCTCGATCCATGCGGCGGCGGTGGTGATCGCGGACCGCCCGCTGACCGACATCGTTCCGCTGCAGCTCGCCGACGCGGGCACCGACGAGGACGGCGTGCGGGCGTTCCGCACCGTCACGCAGTTCTCGATGAAGCCAATCGAGGAAATCGGCATCCTCAAGATGGACTTCCTGGGGTTGCGCAACCTCGACGTGATCGAGGACGCGCTGGACATCATCGGGCGCTCGACGGGCGAGCGTCCGGACATGACCGCCCTGCCGCTCGACGACGCGCGAACGTACGAGATGCTCGCCAAGGGCGACTCGACCGGCGTGTTCCAGTTCGAGTCCGAGGGGATGCGCGAAGCGCTCAGGAAGGTCAGGCCGACCGAGTTCGAGGATCTGATCGCGCTAAACGCCCTCTACCGTCCCGGCGCGATGGACCAGATTCCGGTCTACGCGAAGGGCAAGCACAATCCCGAGGCGATCTCCTACGCCGACGAGCGTCTGCGCGCGATTCTCGAGTCCTCCAAGGGCGTGATCCTGTATCAGGAGCAGTCGATGCAGATCTCCAAGGAGCTCGCCGGCTTCTCCGGCGCGAAGGCGGACGACCTTCGCAAGGCGATCGGCAAGAAGAACCGGGTCGCGATGGCGGCGCTGAAGCCCGAGTTCGTCGAGGGCTGTCGCGCGTCGGGGACGAGCGAGCAGGTGATCGAGTTCCTGTGGAACACGAACGAAAGGTCGGCCGACTACTCGTTCAACCGCAGCCACGCCGCCTGCTACGCGCTGATCGGCTACCGCACGGCGTGGCTGAAGGCCAACTACCCCGCCGAGTACATGGCGGCGCTGATCTCATCGGTGATGTCCACGAAGGACAAGGTGCCGTTCTTCGTCGCGCGCTGCGAGGACATGGGCATCGAGATCCTGCCTCCCGACGTGAACCTCTCAGACCACGAGTTCACCGTCGTGGAGGGAAACATCCGCTTCGGCCTCGACGCCGTCAAGGGCGTGGGCTACCAGGCCGTGGAGGCGATCAAACGCGCGCGTGAGGAGGGTGGCGAGTTCACATCGCTGTGGGACTTCTGCGAGCGCGTGGACAGCCGTACCGTCAACAAGAAGGCGATCGAGGCGCTGATCAAGTGCGGCGCGCTGGGGTCCACCGGGGCGAGCCGCAAGGGCATGCTGCACGTGCTCGAGCAGGCGCAGGCCAACGGCCAGAACATGCAGCAGGATGCGCTGATCGGGCAGGGGTCGATCTTCGACCTCGACGAGACGCCCGCCGCCTCGCCGCCGCGGCTGCCGATCCCCGCCGGCGAGTTCGAGCAGCGCGAGCTGCTCGCCGCCGAGAAGGAAGCGATCGGCCTGTTCGTCTCCGCGCACCCGCTCAAGCCGCTCCGCGAGGCGCTGCGCGCCCGCGTGGACTGTCCGATCTCGGAGCTGGCCGAGCGGCGCGACAAGGACAACGTGACGGTCGGCGGGATCATCACCGAGACCAAGCGCATCCGCACGCGCGCCGGCGACCCGATGATGTTCGCCACGCTCGACGATCTCGCAGGGTCGGTCGAGATGCTCGTCTTCGGCAAGGCCCTGGCCGAGCACGACCGGGCCGTCGCCGACGACCGGGCCGTCGCCGACGACCGGGCCGCCGCAGATGACCGGGCGGTCGCGCCGCGCGCCGCCGAAGCGGCGCTGACCGTCGATGCCGTGGTGCTCGTGAAGGGCCGCGTCGATCACAAGGAAGCCGGCAAGACCTGCCTCGTCGTCCAGAGCGTGCAGCTGTTCGAGCCATCCGAGCAGGAGATCGAGCGCGCCCGGGTCGCTGCGGCCGCGAGGGCGGCGGCGCCGCCTCCGGAGCCGGTGCGCGTTCACGTCGACGCCTCCGAGCTCTCACACAGCGCGATCGACGACCTCAAGCAGGCGATCGGCGACTGCCCTGGCCCGGCGGAGGTTCTGCTCGACATCCGCACGAGCGCCGGCACCCGCCGGCTGCGCCTGGGCAGTGGGTACAGGGTGCAGCAGACGCCTACGTTGCTCGCAGAGCTCGAGAATGCGCTTTCGCCTTCGCTGCCCGACGCCGCGAACGGCTACGCGGCGTCCGGCTGACCGCGTCTACCGGGCGGCGAGACCTCGTTCGCGAAGCGTCATCGCGAACGCCACTTCCTCGGCGCTGGGGCCGCTCCGCTGCACGCCGGGGGTCTCGAGCACGCAGGGAAGCGCCTGGAAGGCCGGCTCCGACAGGAAGGCGGCGCAGCCGGGCTCGCCGAGCTCGCCCTCGCCTATGTTGGCGTGCCTGTCGCGGTTGGCGCCGAGCGAGGTCTGGGAGTCGTTGAGGTGCAGCGACCCCAGCCGCTCGACGCCGACCTTCGCGGAGACCTCGCCGACGACGCCGGCGACACCCACGGCGGTGCGGATGTCATACCCCGAGGCGAACAGATGGCAGGAGTCGAGGCACAGGCCGACCCGTTCGTGTCCGCCGCACGCGTCGAGGAGCTGGGCCAGCTCGTCGATCGAGCGGCCCAGGGTGCCGCCCGTCCCCGCCGTGTTCTCGAGATGCAGCGGGCAGTGCCCGCTCTCGGCGAGCGCCTCTAGTATCGCCTCGCCGGCCCGAGCGATCGCGCTCGGCACGTCACCCGTCTTTGCCGAGCCGGGATGAAGGACCACCGCGCTGGCGCCGATCTGCTCGCCCACCCGCAGGGAGTGGGTTAGGGAGGCAATCGATTTGACGCGGATGTCCGCGTCCTCGCTCGCGCAGTTGAGCAGGTACACGGCGTGGATCAGCACCGCGTCGATCTCGCTCGCGGCCATGGCCTCGCGAAAGGCCGCGACGTCGGCGTCACCGTAGCTGGTGGGTTTCCACGTGCGCGGGGACTGGTTGAAGATCTGAATCGCCCGGCAGCCCCGCTCCACGCCCCGCTCGATCGCCTTGGGGAGACCCCCGGCCGGCGAAACGTGCGCTCCGATCAGCATGCGGGCGGATTATGAGGCTTGCAGCCGCGGGCTGGGGGGTGGTTCGGCTCGAGCGCTCGACCGCGGACATCTCGGCCGCGGCTGAGGTTCCCGCTCGCTCCCCGCCCCGGCATACTGGGCGGCGATGTCACGGGAGAACATAGAGATCGTCAAGCAGGCGCTCGATGCCTTCGGCCGCGGCGAAGCGGACGCGTTCGCGGACCTCACGACGCCCGACGTCGAATGGAAGACTGGACTGGGGGCTGTGGAGGGCGGTGAGATCTTCCGCCGACGGGAGGGCGTCGAAAGGTACTTCGAGCGCCTGAGCAGCGCATGGGATGAGTTCCGATTCATTCCCGACGAGTTCCGTGACGGCGATGACGTCGTGCTCGTGCTGGGCCGGCTCGAGGGTCGCGGTCGTGGCGGTGGCGTTCCGGTCGACTCACCGGTCGGCGCCGTCTGGGAGCTCCGCGACGGAAAGATCTGGCGCCTGCGCGCGTATCTCGACCGGGCCGAGGCGAGCGAGGTCGCCGGACTATGAGAGTTCGCTTCGCACCATCGCCGACCGGCGCGCTACACATCGGCGGCGCCCGCACCGCGTTGTTCAACTGGCTGCTGGCACGGCACGCCGGCGGCGAAATGGTGCTGCGTATCGAGGACACCGACCGCGAGCGCTCGACACCGGAGAACGTCGAGCAGATCCTCGATGCTCTGCGCTGGCTCGAGCTCGACTGGAACGAGGGCCCGATCATGCAGAGCGAGCGCTCCGCCCGCCACGAGCAGGCGCTCGAGGCGCTGCTGTCGGCCGGCCACGCCTACCGCTCCAACGCCACCGCCGAGGACGTGAGGGCCTACAAGGAGCTCCATGGCGCCGAGCGCGGCTTCCGCGCGGAGCCGGAGGCGGGCGGCGCCGTGCGCCTGCGCGTGCCCGACGAGGGGGCGACCGTGGTTCACGATGTGATCCGCGGCGATACGAGCTTCGAGCACGTGCACCTCGACGACCCCGTGATCGCCCGCGCGGATGGCTCGGTCCTCTACAACTTCGCGGTCGCGATCGACGATCTCGACGCCGGGATCACCCATGTGGTGCGCGGAGAGGATCACCTCTCCAACACGCCCAAGCAGCTGCTCGTGCTGGAGGCGGCGAAGGCGGTCGGCCTCGGCCGCGAGACGCCGCTGCCGATCTACGCGCACCTGCCGCTGCTGCACGGACCGGACGGCAAGAAGCTCTCCAAGCGACATGGTGCGGCCTCGGTGCAGGAGCTGCGAGACGCCGGCTACCTGCCCGAGGCAGTCCGCAACTATCTGGCCCTGCTCGGATGGGGGGCCGGTGACGACAGCACCGTCCTATCCACCGATGAGCTCGTACGGCGTTTCGACCTGGAGGGGGTGAGCCGCAGTCCGGCGCGCTTCGACGAGGTCAAGCTCCGGTGGCTGAACGGCGTCTATATCCGCGCGCTGCCGGTGCCCGAGCTGACCCGCCGCCTCGAAGCGTTCACCGGGCGGGAGGGGCTCGAAGAGGCCGCGAGGATAAGCCAGGAGAAGATCCACACGCTGGCTGACTTCTGGCCGCTGGCCGGGTCGCTCTTCGAGGGGCCGGTTGACGATCCCACGGCGCGCGAGCGCTGGCTCGGGGCCGAGGGGCGCTCGGTGCTCGCCGACGTTCGCGACGCGCTCGCGCGGGAGGGCGGCTTCGACGAGGCGGCCGTGCAGGAGCGCCTGCAAGAAGTGTTGCAGCGACGCGGGCTCAAGCCGCGGGAGGTCTACCAGCCGCTGCGCGTGGCGCTCACGGGCGCCACCGTCTCGCCCGGAATGTTCGAGAGCGTCGCGCTGCTCGGCCGCGAGGAGACGCTGCGGCGGATCGATCGCGTGCTTGCTGCGGCCTGAACTTAAATTGGGCTCAATTGTTCGGTGCGGGATGCCGATAGGAACCCATCCGGAACACCGGTCGCAATGACCGGCGACCCAAGGAAGGGGCTCACAACGAATGCAGGCATCAGCATCAGTCAAGAAGGCGCCAGCGAAGAAGCCGCGTCGCCCCAAGGCCGCCGAGCGCCATCCGATCGCGCCCGCGCCGAGCACCGGCGAGCGCCACCAGAACGAGGGACACGGCCGTCGGCTGACGATGGCCTTCGAAGCTCTCGAGGGCTTCCCTGCGCTGGCCGAGTCGCGCGACCGCCTGCTTTCGATCGTCTCCAAGGACCACGTGGCGACCGCCGATGTGGTTTCGGCCGTCGAGTCGGACGTCGCACTGATCATCGCCGTCCTGCGGCTCGCGAACCGGGTGCAGGATGGCCGCGGGCGCGTTGACACCGCCGTTGGCGCCGTCGAGCGTCTCAGCGCGCGGACGGTTCAGGCGGTGGCGAACCGCATGCGCACATTCGACTTCTTCGAGCGCGCGAGCGTGTGGGATGCGGCGCCGGAGCGCTTCCGTCTTCACGCGCTGGCCACCCAGCATGCCGCTGACCGCGTCGCGGCCGAGGTGGGCTACGAGCACCGCGACCGCCTGACCGTCACGAGCCTGCTGCACGACGTCGGCAAGCTGGTCCTCCTGCACGCCTATCCCGGTTATCCCTCGCAGGTTCATCGTGGCGCGCGCACGCCGGAGGAACGCCTTCACCAGGAGCGCCGTGAGCTCGGCGTGGACCACGCGCTCGTGGGCGGCGTGCTCGTTCGCCGGTGGGGCCTGCCCCCGTCGATCGCGACGCCGATCGAGCGTCACCACAACCCGGACGAGGAGGGTGAGGCGGCGTTCATTCGCCTCGCCGACATGCTCGCTCACTACGAGCGCGGCGGTCGCGTCTCGCCCGCCGAGATGCTTCAGACGGCCCGCAGGATCGGCCTGGGGCCACAGGAGCTCAGGCGCGTGATGTACGAGCTGCCCAGCTCCACCAGCCAGCGCCAGCGCCACGTCGATCCCTGCCCGCTCTCCGGGAGGGAGCTTGGCGTGCTGCAGCGGCTCGCGGAGGGCAAGGTCTACAAGCAGATCGCCCACGAGCTGACGCTCTCGACCAGCACCGTTCGCACGCACCTGCACAACATCTACGGCAAGCTCGGCGCCGTGGATCGCGCCCAGGCGGTGCTGATCGCCACCGAGCGGGGTTGGCTGTAGGTCACTACGATCGGGTCAGCAGGCGGGAGCGCCGCTCCTCACCCGATGATCTCGATCACCAGCAAGTCACCCTACGCAGTGCTCGCCCTCGCCGAGCTTGGACGGACCGCTGGCTCGGAGCCGGTGCCGATCGGCGAGCTCGCCCGCAGGCGCGACGTGCCGGTGCAGTTCCTCGAGCAGCTTTTCGCGGTGCTCAGGCGGGCTGGCATCATCAGCTCCCAGCGCGGCGTCAAGGGCGGCTACCGCTTCGCACGCGAGCCGGCGACCGTCACCGTGCTCGAGGTCGTCGAGCTGTTGGACGGCCCGCTCGGGCGCGACTCCAGCGGCGTCTTCGCCGATGCCTCCGAGGCCGCCCGCAAGGTGCTCGCGGGCACCACGATCGCTGATGTCATCGAGCGGGAGACGCTCGACGCCGGCGCCAGCATGTACCACATTTGACGGATGTCACATATGGTGAGAGTTGTTAACCAATGAGTGGGTTTGTTGTCACTCCCGCGGTGGGTGTGAGTCACCTTTTTGGGGGTGCGTTCCGGTGGCGTCGGGAGCTGCTGAGCCTGCCCGGTGAGTTGGCCGGATGGCCAGGATGTCTTTCATTCACTGGCCAACTGCCGAAGCCGGGGCGCTTTTGGCCCGACAGCTGCACAAGATCTCTGTTCCGCCTTGACTTGGATAGTCGGGTGTGTAGCCTCTAAGTCGGGACAAAGCCGGTGGGTGTCAGAAAGGGATGGGCCCCGACGACGGGTCCACCGGCTAATGGGACGCGACTATGGAGGGTTGCCAATGCCGGGAGAACGGGGCCCGCGAGAGCGGGCGGTGGGTTTCTAGATGACCGATCAGGTCACGGGGTTCGGACGCGCTGTCGTCTTGCGCGCGGGGCTGCTCGCCGCGATGCTGTCGCTGCTCGTCAGCGTGGCGCTCGCGCAGCTGCTCGCGTCTGAGCACGGCGCCTCGCTCGCTCCGTCCGCACTCGCCCCGCACCAGGGCCTATCGAGCCTGCCGGCCGCCGCGCAGGGTCCCATCTCCGCGGCCATCGGCGGCGACGGTCGGTCCTACCTCGCGACTGCCACAAGCGGCGGCGGCTTCGAAGCGCTCAGCTCGGCCCAGCGGCTGCGGTCGCGGTTCGGGCTCTCGGGGGTCGAGCTCAGCACAGGTGCGGGCACGCTGGGCCTCAGCCTCGAGAAGATCGGCTACGGACCGTCGCTCGCCACCGTCGCGAGCGTGACACCGACCGCCGAGGCCAACCGCGTCATCTACGCGCACGCGCAGATCGGCGAGTGGTACGCCAACGGGCCGGCCGGAGTCGAGCAGGGCTTCACGCTGGCACGTGCGCCGTCCGGCATCCACTCCGGCCGGCTGACGCTCTCGCTCGCACTCTCGGGAAGCCTGACCGGCGCGCTCGCGCGTGACGGTCGCTCGATCGCGTTCACCCGCCCGGGCGGGCCGTCGCTTCACTATGGCGCGCTGGTGGCGACGGACTCCCGTGGACGCACCCTCTCCAGCTCGATGCAGCTGGAGGCGGGGCACCTGCTGCTGCGCATCGACGACAGGGGCGCGAGCTACCCGCTGCGAATCGACCCGCTCGTGCAGAACGGTGAAGCGCTGACCGTGAGTGAAGCAGACGGCGCGATCGGGAAGGGTCAGCTCGGCTACAGCGTCGCGATGTCAGCCGACGGCAACACCGCTCTCGTGGGCGCACCGGCCGATAACGACCTCGCCGGGGCCGTCTGGACGTTCGTCCGCTCGGGCGGCGAATGGACGCGGCAAGGGCCGAAGCTCACGGGCGGCGAAGCTGGTGGCGAAGGCGACGGTTGCGGCGAAAAAACCGGCGGCGGAGAAGAAGCCGAAGAATGCAGCTTCGGCCGGAGCATCGCGCTGTCCGCCGACGGCAAGACGGCCCTCATCGGCGGACCCCGCCAGACGGGTCCCTGCCCCACGGGCGAATGCCACAACCAGGGGGCCGCGTGGGTGTTCGCCCGCGAAGGCTCGAGCTGGACTCTTCAGTCGACGCTCACGGGTGGCGAAGATGAGACCATCGAAGGTCGCTTCGGCCGCAGTGTCGCCCTGTCGGGCGACGGCAAGACGGCCGTGATCGGAGCGCCCGCGAACTCCGGCGGAGGGGGAGCGGCGTGGGTGTTCAGCCTGACCGGCTCCTCCTGGGAACGGCGCGCGAAGCTCACGGGTGGCGCGGAAGCGCATGGCCTGGGCTTCTTCGGCCGAAGCGTGGCGATATCGGGCGACGGCACCACCGCGCTTGTGGGGGCGCCGGGGGATAGCGGCTTCACCGGCGCCGCTTGGGCGTTCACCGGCTCGAGCGAAGTCGAATGGGCCCAGCAGGGGCACAAGCTCGTCGGCGGCGAAGAGGCCGGGCCCGAAGGGCGCTTCGGTTACAGCGTGGCGCTGTCGCAAGACGGTGCGACGGCGCTCGTCGGAGGGCGCGGAGATAACAAAGGCGCCGGTGCGGCCTGGGCGTTCACGCGCGCGAGCGAAGCATGGTCCCAGCAGGGCGGGAAGCTCACCGGCGGCGAAGAAGAGAGCGAAGGAGGTCAATTCGGCTACAGCGTCACGCTGACCGCCGACGGTAACTCCGCGCTCATCGGCGCCCCGCGCGACAGCGCTGGTATCGGCGCGGCATGGCTATTCGCGCGATCCGCGCAAGCATGGTCGCCAGACGGGCCAAAGCTCGCCGGCGCGGGCAAAGGCTGGTTTGGCGCGAGTGTCGCCCTCGGCGTTGACGGCAAGGCCGCGATGATCGGCGCTCCGATCGACGGTGCCAAGGCCGGCACGGTGTGGCTCTTCCACGACCCGGCGACGATCCCGTTGCTGACGGAAGTGAGGCCCAGCTCCGGTCCCGTCGCCGGCGGCACCAGCGTCACGATCACGGGAAGCCGCCTGGGGCAGACCACCAACGTCCAGTTCGGAGCCGCCGAAGCCACCTTCACCGTCAACTCCGAAAGCTCGATCACGGCGATCGCTCCCGCGCACGCCGCAGGACGCGTGCCGGTCATCGTGACCACCCCCGAAGGGAAAAGCCAGGGCCTCCTGGACGCGCCGGAGTTCACCTACGTCCAGGCCCCCGGAATCCGCGAAGTGTCCCCCTCGGAAGGCCCCACCACGGGCGGAACGCCGGTGACGATCGCCGGGACCCACCTGGGCGAAGCGACCGCCGTGAGCTTCGGCTCGGTCGCGGCCCCCAGCTTCACCGTGGTCTCGTCCAATGAAATCAGGGCCGTTTCGCCCGCCGAGCCGGAAGGAAAGGTGACCGTCACCGTCACGACTCCGGGCGGCGCCGGCAAAGGGCATTTCACGTTCGTGACGCCTCCCGGGAGCGGACACGATCCGCCGGGCGGCTCAACTCTCGGCTCGACGGCGACAGGCTCGGGCGCCGTGCTCGGCTTCGGGCCGCTGTGCAGCGCGTCGCTTCTCAGCCGCAACATCGCGGTCCTGAGCCACGGCCGCGCTGCGGTCAAGCTCATCTGGCGCGGGAGCGGTACGTGCACCGGAAAGCTGACGCTCAGCGCTCGCGTCAAGGCGGGCAAGCGCGTCAGGACGAAGACGATCGCGACCGGACGATTCTCGCTCGTGGCCGGCAGGGCGCGCACGATCATCGTCAGGCTCAACCGTCTCGGGCGCGTGCTGCTCGGGGCCGGGCACGGACGGCTGCGCGCGAGCCTCGTGATCGTCAGCGTCACAGGGAACGTGAGCTCGCCGCGCAAGGCAAGCGTGCGACTGGCGTTGCAGAGGACGCGCAAGACTTCGAAGAAGTAGGTCGTCCAGGCCGCCCGGCCGGGCGCGCGGCGGGCCCACTATTGTCGTAGGGCCTATGGCGCGAATCCCGATCAACATTGCCGAGCTTGTCGGCGGCACGCCGTTGGTCGGGATCCACCGGATGCTCGAGGGCTCGCCCGCCGCCGGGAGCGGCGTGGAGCTGTTCGCCAAGCTGGAGTCGTTCAACCCGGGTGGCAGCGTGAAGGACCGCATCGGCGTCGCGATGATCGAGGCGGCCGAGGCGGAGGGCAGGATCGAGCCGGAACGCACGACGATCGTGGAGGCGACGAGCGGCAACACCGGGATCGCGCTCGCGTTCGTGTGCGCCGCGAAGGGGTACGACCTCGTCCTCACGCTGCCGCAGGGGATGAGCCGGGAGCGCGAGAGCTTGCTGCGGCTGTACGGGGCGCGCGTGGACGTGACCGAGTCGCTGGGCGGAATGAACGAGGCGGTCGAGGCCGCCCGCGCGATGGCCCGCGACGACGACGTGTTCCTGCCCGACCAGTTCTCCAACCCTGCCAACCCGGAGGCCCACCGGCGAACGACGGGTCCCGAGATCGAGCGCGATCTCGAGGGCCGCGTGGACATTCTCGTGGCAGGCGTGGGAACCGGTGGCACGATCACCGGTGTCGGCGAGTACCTTCGCGAGCGCAGCAACCCGAAGCTGCAGGTCGTGGGCGTCGAGCCGAGGGGATCGGCCGTCCTCTCCGGCGGCCCCGTTGGGCCGCATCGAATACAGGGGATCGGCGCCGGCTTCATCCCCGCCGTGCTCAACCGCGAGCTGCTCGACGAGGTCCTGGCGGTCTCCGACGACGATGCGATCCAGACGGCGTGGATCGTCGCGCGGCGGCTGGGCCTGCTGGCGGGCATCTCGGGTGGGGCGGCGCTGTGGGCGGCGCTTCAGGTGGCCAACCGGCCGGAGTCGGCCGGCAAGCGGATCGTCGTGATCGTGCCCGACTCGGGTGAGCGCTACATCTCGCAGGCCTTCTTCGCGCCGCAGCCCTGGAGCTGACCGGCGCTGAGACGAGCGAGATCAGCCAACGCCCGCTGACGCCCTCGGACCCCATCCGGCCTGCCGCTACCCTGTTGGCATGCTCGGGATCGACACTTTCGCGCGGGTCGCGAGAGAGCTCCGGCGCGACGTGCTTGCCGCCCGCGATCGGGATCCCGCTGCCAGGGGCGTGGGGCCGGCCGAGATCCTCGCGACGTGGCCGGGCATCCATGCGCTGCTCTCCTACCGCGTGGCCCATGCGCTGGACGACGCCGGCGTGCCACTGGTGCCCCGGTCGATCTCGATGCTCACTCGCGCCGTGACGGGAATCGAGATCCACCCGGCCGCGCAGATCGGCGACGGGCTGTTCATAGACCATGGCGCCGGTGTCGTCATCGGCGAGACGGCCGAGATCGGCAACGACGTGACCCTCTATCAGGGCGTCACCCTCGGAGGCACCGGCTTCGCGACCGGCAAGCGCCACCCGACCGTGCAGGACAACGTGACGATCGGCTCGGGCGCGAAGCTGCTCGGGCCGATCACCATCGGACACGGGGCGAAGATCGGAGCCAACAGCGTCGTGATCACGGACGTGCCGCCCAACTCGACGGTGGTGGGCAATCCGGGCCACCCTGTGCGCGTGGACGGCCGTCGCTTCGAGGGACCGGACGCCGACTGGATCCATCTACCCGATCCGATCGCCGAGGCGATCCAGGCGCTCGCGAGCCGCATCGGGGCGCTCGAACGAGCGTTGAGCGAGATCAGCGACGGCAAGCCCGAGCCCGTCGCCGAGGTCAGGCCGCTGCGCAGCGCCCGGGGTCGCAACCCCGCGGGCGGCTGACGGCTGCTCGCCGCAGCGGCGAGGTTCCTGCGCAACCGGCCTTCGCACGTGGGGCGCGGATGAGCTTCGCTCAGACGGCCGAAGGCGCATCTATCCTGGGGTTCTGATGAGCACGAACCCCCATGCCGAGCACCTCCAGGAGCTGTTGGAGGGCCTCAACGAGCCGCAGCGAGAGGCCGTCACCCACGGCGAGGGGCCGCTCCTGATACTCGCCGGCGCCGGCAGCGGGAAGACGCGCGTGCTGACCCATCGGCTCGCCTACCTGATCTACACCGACCAGGCCCAAGCCGGGGAGATCCTCGCGATCACGTTCACGAACAAGGCGGCCAGGGAGATGAGCGAGCGCGTGAAGCGGCTGCTCGGAAGGGACACGCGGGGCATGTGGCTCATGACCTTCCATGCGGCCTGCGCACGGATCCTCCGTGCCGAGGCCGCGCGGCTCGGGTACACCCGGCAGTTCACGATCTACGACCAGGCCGACTCGCGCAGGCTCACCAAGCGCTCTGCCGACGCCGTGGGCGTCGATCTCAAGCGCTTCACTCCCGCGGCGATCCACAACCAGATCTCGGCCGCCAAGAACCGCCTGCGCGCGGCGTCGGACTACCGCGAAACGGTCGCCTCACCGTTCGAGGAGATGGTCGCCGACGTTTACGACATTTACGAGCGCGACCTGCATCGCATGAACGCGATGGACTTCGACGACCTGCTCTTCCGCACGGTCAACCTGCTCGAGCTGTTCGAGGACGTGCGCGAGCGCTACGTCTCCACCTTCCGCCACGTCCTCGTCGACGAGTACCAGGACACCAACCGGGCGCAGTACCGGCTGCTGCAGCTGCTGGTGGCCGCGGGGCGGCCTTCCGGACCGGACGAGCTCGTTCTGCCAGGTCACCGCAACCTCGCGGTAGTGGGCGATGACAGTCAATCGGTGTACGGGTTCCGCGGGGCTGACATCAAGAACATCTTGGAGTTTCAAGATGACTTCCCCGACGCACGGGTGGTGAAGCTCGAGCAGAACTACCGCTCCACCCAGACGATCCTCTCCGCTGCGAATGCGGTGATCGCCAACAACCGCGGCGGGATCGCGAAGAGGCTGTGGAGCGAGCTTGGCCAGGGCGAGCAGATCCACGTGCGTGCGCTGGAGGACGAGCACGCAGAGGCGCGTTTCGTCGTCGGCGAGATCGAGCGGCTCGTGGATGAGGGCGCGTCCCGCTCGGAGATCGCGGTCCTGTACCGGACGAACGCGATGTCGCGTGTGATCGAGGACGCGCTCGTGCGCCGAGAGATCGCCTATCAGGTGATCGGCGGCACGAAGTTCTACGAGCGGGCCGAGATCAAGGACGCGATCGCGTATCTGTCGCTGCTCGCGAATCCCTTCGACGTGGTCAGCTTCATGCGCGTGGTGAACTCGCCGCGTCGCGGGATCGGGCAGACGTCGGTCTCGCGAGTGCTTGCGAACGCCGAGGCGCTCGGCTCCTCCGTCTGGGAGGCGGCCTCCAAGCCGCAGGAGGTCCCGGGGCTGGGCGCGGCGGCGATCAAGGCGCTGGGGCGGTTCATGGACACGATGCAGGAGCTGCAGGCGCTTGCAGGCGGCCCGCCGCAGGCGAGCGCCGAGGAAGAGCGAGGGGCGAGCTCTCGAGGGGTGCCCGTCGGCGATCTGATCGAGGCCGTGATCACGCAGAGCGGCTACGTCGAGGCGCTCGAGGCCGAGCGCTCGATCGAGGCGCAGGGGCGGATCGAGAACCTCCAGGAGCTGGTCGAGGTGGGCCACGAGTTCGACGCGCGCGTGGACGAGGACCGCGACACGCTGGGCGTGTTCCTGCAGGAGATCGCGCTCGTTGCCGACGCCGACGCCCGCAGCGACGAGGAGGGCCTGGTGACACTGATGACCGCGCACAACGCCAAGGGTCTCGAGTACCCGACGATCTTCGTGACCGGCCTCGAGGACGGCGTGTTCCCGCATTCGCGCGCCCTCGAGGAGGGTGCGCTCGAGGAGGAGCGGCGCCTGTTCTACGTCGCCGTCACGCGCGCGATGCGCCAGCTGTATCTGACGCACGCGCGCCGCCGGGCCGCCTTCGGCGCGCAGACCTACGGCCTGCGCAGCCGCTTTCTCGATGAGATCCCGGCGGACCTGCTCGACGAACCGCTGGAGACGATGTTCCGTCCCGGCGCGATCTCCGCACGCGTGGGCGTGTCCCGCGCCTCCTCCGCAACCGAGCGCGGAGGCGCGGCCACGGCCGGGTGGGGCGAGATGTCCGAGCTCGGAGCAGGCGCCGGCGAGAGGTCCGCGAGCGCCTTCAGGCTCGGAGAGGACGTGATCCATGCGGCGTTCGGCGACGGGGTGGTCACGGGCGTGGAGCCGGGCGGCGTGATCGTCGTGCGCTTCGCCGACGACGGCTCGGAGCGCAAGTTGATGGCCGAGTACGCGCCGGTGAGCCGCCGGTGACGCGCGTACCGGCGGGCGGGCGTTGCGCATAGCATCCAAGCCGATGGCAGCCAAGATCATCGACGGCAAGGCGATCGCGGGGCGCGTGCGCGGCGAAGTCGCGGCCGGCGTCGTGGAGCTCGAGCGCGAACTGGGCGGCCGGCCGGGCCTGGCCACGGTGCTCGTCGGCGACGACCCGGGCTCGGCCGTCTACGTCGGTGGCAAGCAGCGGGCGTCCCAGGAGGTGGGGATCGTGCCCTTCGACGTCCGCCTTCCCGCGAGCGCCTCTTTCGAGGACGTCGCCGAGGAGCTCGAGCGGCTCAACGCCGATCCCGCCGTCAACGGCGTGCTGCTGCAGCTGCCGGTCCCGGCGCCGCTCGACGGCGGGGCGCTCACGGGCATGATCGACCCGGCCAAGGACGTGGACGGGCTGACGCCGGTCAACGCCGGGCTCCTCGCGTTGGGCCGGCCGGGGCTGCGACCGTGCACGCCCGCCGGCGTGCTGGAGCTGCTCGCCGACACCGGCGTCCCGCTCGAGGGCGCCGAGGCCGTGGTCGTCGGTCGGTCGAACCTCTTCGGCAAGCCGATGGCCCAGCTCCTGCTGGCCGAGAACGCGACCGTGACCGTCTGCCACTCGCGAACGCGCAACCTCCGCGAGGTGTGCTCGCGGGCCGACGTGCTGATCGCCGCGGTTGGCAGCCCGCGGCTGATCGAGCGGGACTTCGTGAAGCCCGGGGCCGTCGTGATCGACGTGGGAATCAATCGCCTCACGCCGGAGGAGGCGGGCAACCGCAGCGGGCTCGTCGGCGACGTCGACTTCGCAGCGGTGTCCGAGGTCGCATCCGCGATCACGCCGGTGCCGGGCGGCGTCGGTCCGATGACGGTGGCGTGCCTGCTGCGCAACACGCTGCAGGCCGCTCGCGATCAGGCCGGGCGCCCTGAGGCGAGCCTGCAGAGGAGCCATGGGCGCGAGTGAGCAGCACCGGGGAGGGGCGCCAATGTGGCTGAGGCGGATGAGGGTGGGGGAGATGCTCGCGTTGCTCGGCGCGACGCTCGTGATCGTCTCGCTGCTGCTGCCGTGGTACGGCGGCAGCACGCCCGGTACGCTCAGCGCGTGGGACACGTTCGGGGCCGGCGTGGTGCTGCTGATCGCGTCCGCGTGCGCCGCTCTGGCGATGGTCGCGAGCGCGCTCACCGAGCGCAGCACCGCGCTTCCGGTCTCGCTCGCCGTCTGGAGCGTGGTCGTCGGCCTGATCGGGGTCATCGCCGCGCTCGTCAGGCTCCTCGAGCGTCCTGACCACGCCAGCTCGCTGTGCGCCGGAGCGTGGCTGGCGCTGGCGGGCGCCGTGGCGATCCCTCTCGGGGCATGGCTTGCACTGCGCGACGAACACGGCACGCTCTATCGCCCGGCGGACCCGCCGCCGCGTCCCACCCCATAGCTGCTGCGGCGGCAGGATTAGCCCACCTCGTGGCGAAACCCACAAGGCTCGCCGGGCTCCAGGCAGGTCGCGGCGAGATCGCACCCATCACGAACTTCAGGAATTGGGGGACCGCGCCATGGACTTCAACATCAGTCGTCTGCGCCGTTCCGACGAGATCATCGGCGGCGGAGCGATCGCACTGTTCATCTTCGTCTTCTTCTTCAAGTGGTACGGCGTGAGCTCGAACGTCCCGTCGATCGCCGGATTGAACATCAACATCAGCCGCACGGGCTGGGAGACGTTCACCAACAGCCGCTGGATCTGGCTGCTGACGATCATCGTCGCGCTCGCCGCAGTGCTGCTCGTGGCGACGCAGCGCAAGCTCGATCTGCCACTGAACCCGGGCGCGATCGTCGCCGCGCTCGGAGCGCTCTCGACGGTGCTGATCTTCTACCGGATCGTCCACCACCCGACCGCGAGCGCGAGCTTCGGCGCCTTCCATGCCTCCGCCGGGATCAAGATCGGCATCTGGTTCGCGCTGGTCGCCGCGGCGGCGATCACCTATGGCGGATACCTGGCGATGCAGGAAGCGGCCGCCCCGGCTCCGGCCGCCGGCGAGCAGTCGGGTGGGGCGTTCACGGGGCTCGCGGCCAGCGCCCCGCCGGCAGCGACGCCCGACACGGGCGCGCCGGCGCAGACGGTCGCGCCGCCCATTCCTGAGCCGGCCCCTGCGCCGGCCTCGCCGGAGCCCGGGCTCGGCGGGGCGCCCACCCCAACGGCCGGAGCCTGATCGCGGCCCTACGGGGCGCGTCGCGTGCCCCGTAGAATCCGCAGGACTGTGATCGCTCGCGACGAGGTCCTGCACGTGGCGCTGCTGGCGCGCCTGGCCGTGAGCGACGATGAGCTCGAGCCGATGGCTCGCGAGCTGTCGGCGGTGCTCGACCACATCGCCAAGATGGACGAGCTCGATCTGAGCGACGTCCCGCCCACCTCCCACGTCGTCGAGGTGACGGGCGCGCTGCGCCCTGACGAGCCGCGCCCGTCGCTACCGCGGGAGGTAGCGCTCGCGCAGGCGCCGGCCGTGAGCGACGGGGGGTTCCTCGTCCCCAGCCCGCAGGCATGAGCGCCGTCGACGTTCTGAGCCTGTCGGCGAGCGAGGCGGCCCGCGCGATCGAGGCTGGCTCGCTCGCGCCGCGGGAGCTCTTCGACGCCTACCGCGAGCGGGCCGCAGCGGACGTCGCCGCCGGCGGGGACGGCCTCAACTGCTTCACCTGGGTCGCCCCCGAGGCACCCGCGGGCGATGCGCCCGCGCCGCTCGGCGGGGTGCCGGTGGCGGTGAAGGACCTGTTCTGCACGGAGGGCGTGCCGAGCCAGGCGGGGTCGCGGATCCTCGAGGGGTACCTGCCCCCGTACACGGCGAGCGCTGTCTCGCGACTCACCGATGCAGGCGCGACGCTGATGGCCAAGACCAACCAGGACGAGTTCGCGATGGGCTCGTCGAACGAGAACTCCGCGTTCGGGCCGGTGCGCAACCCCTGGGATCGCGAACGCGTGCCCGGCGGCTCCTCCGGCGGCAGCGCCGCGGCAGTGGCCGCCGGTCTGGCCCCATGGGCGCTCGGCACCGACACCGGCGGATCGGTCCGCCAGCCGGCCGCACTGTGCGGGATCGTGGGGCTCAAACCCACATACGGCGCCATCTCCCGGTACGGCATGATCGCGTTCGCCTCCTCGCTGGATCAGGCCGGACCGCTCACACGCGACGTCGCGGACGCTGCGCTGATGCTGCGACACATGGTCGGCGGCGATCCCTGCGACGCGACGTCGCTGGAGTTCCCCGAGGCGATCGGGCAGCCCAGCGCCGAGCGGCTCGACGGCGTCCGGCTCGGCGTTCCGCAGGAGCTCACCGGCGAGGGGATCGAAGCCGGCGTTCTCGATTCCTTCCAGGCGACGCTCGCGCTCGCGCAGGAGCTCGGCGCGGAGATCGCGCCCGTGCAGCTGCCGCACGCGCCGCACGCGCTGTCGGCGTACTACGTGCTCGCCCCCGCGGAGTGCTCGTCCAACCTCGCCCGCTACGACGGGGTCCGCTACGGCTACCGCGCACCCGATCCCAAGGACCTGCTCGACATGTACACCCGTACACGCCATGACGGCTTCGGAGCCGAGGTCAAGCGGCGGATCATGCTCGGGACCTACGCCCTGTCGGCCGGCTACTACGACGCCTACTACGGACGCGCGCAGCGCGTCCGTACCAAGATCGCCGAGGACTTCAGGACGGCCTTCGCGGACGTCGACTTCATCGTGACGCCCACCGCGCCCACCGTCGCGTTCCGGCTCGGCGAGAAGACCGCAGAGCCCTTGTCGATGTACCTCAACGACTACTGCACGGTGCCGATGTCGCTGGCCGGCGTTCCGGCGATCTCGATCCCGGGCGGCCTCAGCGAAGGGCTCCCGGTCGGCTTCCAGATGGCCGGCCCCGCGTTCAGCGAGAACCGGCTGCTGGACGCGGCCCATGCGCTCGAGGGCGCGATCGGCTTCGACGGAGCAGCGGCGCGTGCGTGAGGGAGAGGAACAGCAGGCGAGCGCAGGCGGGGCCGGCGACGGTCATACGGACGCCTTCGAGGCGGTCATCGGCCTCGAGATCCACGTGCAGCTGGCGACCGCGACGAAGATGTTCTGCGGCTGCGAGCTCTCGTTCGGGGAGCCGCCGAACACGCGTACGTGCTCCGTCTGCCTCGGCCTGCCCGGCAGCCTGCCGGTGGCGAACGCCCGTGCCGTGCACTTCGGCCTGATGATCGGCCTCGCCCTCGGCTCGGACCTCGCGCCCCGGTCGATCTTCCACCGCAAGAACTACTTCTATCCCGACCAGGCCAAGAACTACCAGATCTCCCAGTACGACGAGCCGCTGTGCCGCGGCGGCAGCCTCGAGCAGGTCCGCATCCACCGCGTGCATCTCGAGGAGGACGCCGCGAAGCTGATCCATGTCGGCTCCAGCGGACGGATCCACGGCTCCGACGCGTCGATCGTCGACTTCAACCGCGCCGGCACGCCCCTCGCGGAGATCGTCAGCGAGCCCGACATTCGCACTCCCGAGCAGGCGAGCGGATGGCTCAAGCTGCTGCGCAGCACGTTGCGCCGGCTGGGCGTGAGCGACGTCAACATGGAGGAGGGCTCGCTGCGATGCGACGCCAACATCTCGCTGCGCAGGGCGGGCACGAGCGAGCTCGGCGTCAAGACCGAGCTGAAGAACATGAACTCGTTCCGCTTCATCGAACGCGGCATCCGCGCGGAGATAGAGCGCCAGCAGAGGATCCTCGGGGAGGGCGGTCAGATCACCCAGGAAACGCTTCACTTCGACCCCGCCTCGGGAGCGCTCACGTCGCTGCGCTCCAAGGAGGAAGCGCACGACTATCGCTACTTCCCCGAGCCCGACCTGCTGCCGGTGGCGATCGACCGCGAGATGATCGAGCTCGCCCGCGAGGCGATGCCGGAGCTTCCCATCGAGCGCGCAGCACGCTTGCAGAGCGAGCTCGAGCTGAGCTCCGAAAGCGCCCAGCGGCTCGCCTTCGCATCGGAGCTGGGCGATTACTTCGAGGCCGCGCTCGCCGCCCCCGTCGACCCGCCGCCGCCGGCGCAGATGCTCGCCAACTGGCTCACCGGCGATCTCGTTGCGCGGCTCGGCGACGGCGAGGAGCCCCAGGCCTCGCGCGTGCAGCCGGCGGCTCTCGCGGAGCTCGTCGGCCTGGTCGCGGCCAGGCGCGTGAGCGTCGGCGCCGGACGGCAGGTGCTCGACAGGCTCGTGGCCGAGGGAGGTGAGCCACGGGCGATCGTCGAGGCCGAGGGTCTCGCCGCGATGGACGGGGCGGATGAGCTGGCCGCGATCGTCGCCGATGCAGTGCGGGCGAACGCCGACGCGGCCGAGCGCGTGCGGGAAGGAAACGAAAAGGCGATCGGACCGATCGTCGGGCACGTCATGCGGGAGACCAAGGGGCGGGCGGACGGCACCGAGGTCTCGCGCCTGATCCACGAGCAGCTGGGCGTGTGAGGCGAAGCTCGATCCTGGCTATCGGCCTCCTCGCGGCCGATGGTCCGGGGGAGCACCACTTCTGACACGAGTCCCGGCGACATTTTGGACCGTCGGCCAAAGGCAGGAGGCGCCCCGGGCGCCAATATTCCGGTCATGAACCGTTCGGCAGCCAATTCAAGCGATTCCTCTCCTCGGCGGTTCATCCTGCTGCCCGAGGAGACGGCGGGCGGGGTGGCCAGCCGCCCCCGCATCCGCCGCTACCAGCTCACAAGGGTCGGGCGCGGCGCAGGTCGGCGGCGTGCGAGCCTGAGCGAATCGGAGATCGCGACGGCAAGGATGGCCTGCGAGCTCAGGCTGGGCTCCTCCTCATAGCGGTCCGTCGTGGCGACGGCCGAACCGGCTTCCCTCAGCCGGTGCTCCTCGGGGGTGCGGCCGGGCAGGGGTGGCTCTTCCTGCTCGGCCGCGCCTACCGATGCTCGGCCGCACCTGCCGTGCTCGGCCGCGCCTACCGGTAAGCTGATGTTGTTATGAACAGCTCATCGGGCTCATCCGGCTCATCCCCCAGATCGTTCGGTCGGACGGTCGTTGCGGCTCTGATCCTGATCGTTGCGGTATACGTGCTGTTCGGCCTGATCATCCACGTCGTCTCGTTCCTGCTCAGCGGAGTGTTGTTGGTGGTCGCGGTCGTCGCCGTCGTGTGGGCCCTGCGGGTGCTCCTGTAGCGAGCCCGCTCCCATGGCCTATGTGATCATCGCCATCTGCTT
>DATMQX010000054.1:0-3571 GCA_035567055.1 Solirubrobacteraceae bacterium | reverse complement strand
CTTTGATTTTACTGGAGTCGTAGACGTCGTCTGAGGCCATGAATCCGCTCGATTTTGTGACATCGCATTATACCGGCTGCACCCCCCCATGTTCCACGTGGAACGAGCGCGCTGGCGTGCCAAAAACGCGCGATTCGGCGTGCAAAGACGTCACGATGAGCTGGGATTTCAGCTGCGAAACCTGCGCGATGAAGCGCTCCAGGTGCTCCCCGTCGAGCTCGGCCGCAGGGTCGTCGAGCAGCAGCGTGGGGGTGATCCCGCTCGCGGCCTGAAGGAAGCGCAGCTGCGCCAGCGTCATCGCCACCGCGACCAGCTTTTGCTGCCCGCGCGAGAGTAGCTCGCGGGCGGGTCGGCCGTAGAGCCGTACCGCCACGTCCGCACGATGCGGTCCTGGGTGGGTGAGATGCCGCGCCTCATCCCGCGCCCGGGCAGCTGCCAACGCCTCCTGCAGGCTGTGCTCCTGGCTCCAGCCGCGGAGGTAGTGCAGCTCGACCGGCAGGCCGCTCAGGGCCGACATGGCCTCAACCCAGTAGGGCTCGAGCTGCTTGAGGAGTCGACCCCGCGATCCGGCGATGATCTCCCCGAGGCGGGCGAGCTCCCCGTCCCAGATGGGGGCCTGGGTGGGGTCGGTCTTCAAAGCGGCGTTGCGCTGCTTGAGCGCCCGGGTGTAGCGGACCCAGGTGTCCACGAATTGCGGTTCCACGTGGAACGCCGCCCAGTCCATCCAGCGCCGCCGCCCAGCGCCTCCTTCCTCCACCAGACGGTGAACGCCGGGCTCGATTACCTGCACCGGGAACGCCTGTGAGAGCTCCGCCAGCGAGCCAGCGCTGCGGCCACCAATCCGGGCTGTCACGCCCTCACCCGCAAGCTCCACACCGATCACCGTGCTTCCGCCGGATCCCGCGCTCAACCGTCCGACGACTCGCATATGATCCGATCCGCGCCTGATTAGCCGCTCTGTGTTTCTCGTGCGGAACGATCGACCACGACCCAGTAGAAAAACGGCCTCGAGCAAGGACGTTTTCCCGGAGCCGTTACCTCCCCAGATGAGGGTGAGGCCGCTCGGCACCTCGAGCTGCGCCTCCTTGAGGCAGCGGACGTTGGTGACGGTGAGCTCGGCGAGGCTCATGCGAACACCCACGCGCGTCCCGGAGGGCCCGTGCTCCGCCCATGCGAGAGAACCCTCCCGCCGCAGGCGCTTCCTGGCCGTCCGCACGCGTGCCGCGGGCGGTCGGGCCCACGGCATCTGGTCGGGATAGGGGGGCTCACTCGCACTATGACTCTCAAGAGATCCTAATCACTAAACATTCAGCGCTTCATGTCTCTCTAATGTAACGATCGGGTCAGAATCCTCTGCAGCTGCGCCTGTTCCACGTGGAACCATCCCAGCGGATGATCCGATTGTCGGTGGCGCCCCAGGGAAGAGGCCACCACCCTCGAGCGTATATATCCCCGAAAGCCCGGCGCTCTGGCTGCCGGCGCTACGATGAAC
Source organism: Solirubrobacteraceae bacterium (assembly GCA_035567055.1). GTDB lineage: Bacteria > Actinomycetota > Thermoleophilia > Solirubrobacterales > Solirubrobacteraceae > Palsa-744. The sequence continues at coordinate 2,079 of DATMQX010000054.1, read as the reverse complement.
TGATCGGGAGGTTTGACCATGAACGTACCCTTCGCAAAGGCCTCTGCGCTGATCGCGCTGTTGGCAGCTACGACTGTGTGGGCCCAGGCTCCGGAGATGCAAGGATCGGCAGGCACGGCCGTCCAAAGCTCGGCGAGCACTCCGAGTTCCCAGGCGGGCGCTCAGGCGTCCGGCGCCGGGAGCACGCAGGCAAGCGCCGCGGCGTCCGGGCCCCCCGAACAGGCCGGCTCGTCGCTCGCGGCCGGGAGCTCGGTGAATGCGGTCCTTTCGAAGCCCGTGGACTCGGAGCGCGCCAAGCCCGGCGACCCGGTCAGCGCGCACACGACCCAGGCTGTGAAGACCGAGGACGGCATCCTGATCCCGAGTGGATCGCAGCTCATCGGTCACATCGGTCCGCGGGAGGCAGCCGCAGGGGGTGCCGCGGGGTCCTCGATCGCGCTGGTGTTCGATCGTGCCGTGATGAAGGACGGCCACGAGGTGCCTCTGCGCCACGTGACCATCCGTGCCCTGGCCGCGGCGGAATCGGGAGCCGCGGCCGGTGTCGGGGACAGTCGCGCGATGATGGGCGCCTCGGGCGCCATGGCGGGAGGCGGACGGGCGGGACTCGGCGGCGGGCTTGTCGGTCGCACGAGCGGTACTGTCGGAGGCACGGCGGGCGGTGCGGTCGGGGGCGCGGGCTCGATCGGGAGCGCCGGCAGGCGCGCGCTTCAGCCAGGTCCGGGTGCGAGCGGCGGTCTCGACGCCTCGGGCATGCTGACGACTCAGAGTGTCGGCGTGTTTGGCCTCAGAGGGGTGAGCCTCGCGACGGACGACGCGGCTTCGACGACCGGATCGATCGTGAGCTCGGGTGGCAAGCGGCTGCGGCTCGATGAGGGTACTCAGCTGCTGCTGACTTCGTCGGCGGGTGAGACGAGCGACTCGAAGAGGCCGCCGGCGAAGGCTGAGCCTGACCGCCGCTAGCCGCGGTCGGGCGTGGTCGTCGCGAGGCGCCTCCTTGCCTCTGCGCAGATGCGGACCCCTGTGCGGCTCACAGCCGCATGGGCATTACCACGTACTTGGTATGCGTCGTCCCCGGCGCGTGAATCAGGCAGCTGCTGTTCGAGTCCGTGAGTCCAATCTCGACCTTGTCGCCATCAATCGCGCCCAGCGCGTCGAGCAGATAATTGACGTTGAAGCCGATCTCAACTTCCTCGTCCTTGTAGTTCACTTCGACCTGGTCCTCGGCTTCCTCTTGCTCGGGGTTGTGCGCCTGGATGACGAGGAGCCCCGGCCGCGCGGTGAGCCGGATGCCGCGGTATTTCTCGTTCGAGAGAATGGCGGTGCGCTGCAGGGCCAGCTTGAGCGACTCCCGCTCAGCTTCCACGGTCCGGGAGGGATTGACGGGTATTACCCGGCCGTACTCCGGGAAACGACCGTCGATCAGCTTCGAAGTGAAGCGAATGTCGCCGATCTGGGCGCGAACGTGATTAGTTCCGACCGCCAGCTCGATGTCTCCCTCGGATCCGAGGATCCGCTGCAGCTCGAGGACGCCTTTTCGGGGAACGATCACCTGCTGACTCGTCTTCGCCTTGGCGCTGAGCTCTGTCTCGCAGAGCGCGAGCCGATGCCCGTCGGTCGCGACCGCGCGCAGTGTCTTGCCGTCGGTCTCGAGCAGCAGGCCATTCAGGTAATAGCGCACGTCCTGCTGCGCCATCGAGAAATGCGTCTTGTCGATCAGCCGGCGGAACTCTCCCTGCGAGACCGTGAGCGTCTGCTGTGCGTTGATCTCATCGACGAGCGGAAATTCCGACGCCGGAAGGCTCGAGAGCGTGAAGCGGCTGCGGCCCGCACGGAGCGACACACGCTCGCCCTCGGTGCTGAGCGCGACGCTGGTTTTCTCGGGCAGGGAGCGAAAGATATCGAGGAGCTTGCGGCCCGGCACGGTGATGTCCCCGGCCTGGCTCACATTGGCCTGGCTGGCCGCGACCAGCTCCACCTCCAGATCCGTTCCGGTAATGCTGATCCGCCCGTCGCGTGCCGCGAGCAGAACGTTGGCGAGCACCGGCATGGTCTGCCGCCGCTCGACGACTCCGATGACGC
>DATMQX010000053.1:0-5955 GCA_035567055.1 Solirubrobacteraceae bacterium | reverse complement strand
GTGTTTGTGTGGGGCGACTGGCCCGCTCTCTACGTCGAGTCCGACCGCCTCATGGCGAGTCGATTCCCCGGCTTTCTACGCGGTTTCGACCGGGGCTCAGGAATCGCGCCGAACAACTGGGACACGACGTCTGATGTGTGGCCCGAGCTCCAGTCCGACTTTAACGCGCATCCACCCGCGCTCATCGTCGACACGGCGTCAGCCGGCTGGAGTGATTTCTCGATGTACCCGATGCGCAACTACCCGGTTCTCGCAAACCTGGTGAGCAGCGGCTACCACGCGGTGGCCACGGTTGACGGTGTCGTGATCTACGCGCCCAACACCCCGTGAACAACCGGCGGAACCCGAACCGGCAGCGGTGGCACCGTGACATGGACCGGCAGCGGTGGCAGATTGACGTTGACCGGCAGCGTCACCGTCGGAACGGCAACGGTCGGCGGCGCAACATTGACGTCCGGGACGCTTGGCGCCGTCGCGTTGGCAGATTGGACGACGCTGTCGGTCGCATGACGACCTGATCGAACTTGCCGCGGCAACACCTCGTCAGCCTGTCCCGACACGACGACCGGGACGCTCGCCTGCTCGATGTGCGCGCGCGGAGCCGGCGAGGACGGGTGCGCGGTGAGCACCGCTCCCGCGGCGGCCGTGACGATGAGCAGAGTCCCTACCCTGACCCACGGCTGGACGCTCGTCCCCATGGACAGGTGCGCTTGGCTCAACCAGCGCCCACCCAGGAACATGGCGAGCGCGTAGATCGCCCTGCGGCCGGCGCTCCGGCCGCGCTCCACCTGCTCGCTTATGCGGGCGATCGCCTGGCGCAAGCCTCGTTCCACGCTGCCGAGCGTGATTCCCAGGCCCTGGGCGATCTCGCGGTTCGACAGGTCGCTGAAATACGCGAGCTTGATCAACTGCCGCTGGCGCGGGGGCAGCGAGCCGACAGCCTCGGCGACGGCCTGGCGCACCATCGCGCCGGAAAATCCCCTCCAGCTGCCGTGTGGATCGCCGGTGTCGCTCATCCCCTCGACGAGCATTCGCTTGAGGCCCTTGTGAGCACCCCGCACGCGCCGCCGGTAGATCGGGCCGCGCCTGATGCCGGTCATGAGCCAGGAACGCCAGGATTCGCTGGCGGCTGAAGGAAACCCGTGGTTTTCGCCTGTGGGCGCGGAAATCGACATCCCAATACCCCGCTACACCCAGAACTCCCAGGGGTCCCAAACGACCCGAAGAAACTTTACTGGTGAGCGGGTGGCTGGGGTCGCTTGATCTCCAGGATCGACGGCTCGCCGGCGATGATCGAGAGAAGCCGCTCGAAAACGCCTGGCGCCTGGTCAACGTCGGGCGCTTCCGCGAGGCGGACGTAGGCCGATGCGCCGTCAGGGAACACGAAGGTCGGCGTGCCGAACACGCCGTGCTCGCTTCGCGCATAAACGTGATCGCGGCGCAGCGCGTCAAGGTTCGTGGGATCGGCGAGATCTTTGCGGAACCGCGCGAGGTCAAGCCCGGCGTCGACCGCAACTCGCTCGACAACCACCACGTCGTCGATGTTCAGCCGGTCGCGATGCCGCGCCTCGAGCAGCGGCATATGGAGCTGATCGAAGGCATCCTGCCGCCGGGCGGCTTCCGCCGCTCGGAAGGCCAGCCTACCGCTCACGTGTTGAGACTCTGGCGCGTTCCAGGCTGTCCACGCGTCATCCTTGGAGTTCACCTGGGCCAGCGAGAAGTACCGCCAGGTGACCTCACACCTGAAGGCCGATGACCGGCCCACGTTCTGGAGCAAGACCGATGCGCGGTAGACGAACGGGCAGAAATAGTCGTAGAAGACCTCGAACCGGATGACCTCTGGGTCTGCCACGCTCCACCGTTCAACGCGCCTGGTCCTCACGGATATTCCCGACAGCTGGGCCTGGATCCGTACCGACCTGCTGATCCGCATAGTGCCATTCGCGCTTGCGTTCGCGATCGCCTATGAGGTCATCCCGCAGCGCCGCGCGCTCGGCTTCAGCGCGGGATCTTTTGGGCTCCAGCTTCTATTCGCCGCGGTGGCGGCGCCATTGATGTTCGCCGCCGCGGCCTGGATCCAGCTGTGGCTGACCCGCAGACGCGGGGCGCTGAGCGTGCCGGCGAACCCTGCGGACGCCTGGTTCCAGGCCGGCTTCTACGTGGTGAACGGGCCGGTCGAGGAAGCCTTCTTTCGGGGCCTGATGCAGGGCGGACTCGGCCTTCTCTGGGGAGCGCCTGCCGGCTTTGCCATCGCCACCGTCACGTACGTCCTGTATCACCGGCTCGGCCGCTGGCCGTGGCCCGACACGTTCGCCACCGCGCTCGTCGGCGTGCCGCTTGGACTCGCGTTCTGGCTCCTGCCGGGCCCAACGTCGCTGCTCGGCGTCTCGATCGCACACATTGCGGCGACCTGCGGATTCCTCGGACCTGGCCCGTACCTGTTGAAAAGGCTGAACCTGGTCTAGGCGTTTGCTGAACCTCGACGATCAGCAGCGCCGCACCCTGGTCTGGGCCGGTCTGGCCGTCGTGCTGACGGCATTCGACGGCTCGGTGCTGGTCCTGGCCCTGCCGGCGATCGCATCCGATTTCCACGCGCACACTCCGGCGCTGTCCAATCTCGGGTCCGTGCTTGCCATCGGCGCGCTGGGTGCCCTCCCGCTCGCGGCGCTGGCGGATCGCTTCGGTCGCAGGAGGCTCATCGCCGTTGGGGTGGCAGGCTTCTCGATCGCCAATTTCGCCAGCGGACTCGCGCCTTCGCTCGAAGCGCTGGCGCTGCTCAGGCTGGTGGCCGTCTGCTTCGAGACACTTGTGGGAGGCGTCGCCACAGCTCTCATCGTCGAAGAGGCTCCTCCGGCGCGGCGGGGCCAGGCCGTCAGCGTGCTCGCGCTGCTCGGCGGCCTGGGCACCGGCATCACGGTGATCAGCTACCCGCTGGTCGCGCCGCACTGGCGGTGGTTGTTCCTCGCCGGGGGAATCGGCTGTGTTTTCTCGCCGTTGATCTGGTTCAGGCTTCCGGAAGGCAGGACGTGGTTGGGCGCCCATGTGAGCGGTTCGGCGCTGCGGCTTTTGCTGCAGCCGGCCTGGCGCCGAAGGGTCCTCGTGATCGCTGCGATGACCGCGCTGCTTGCCGTCCTGTTCGAGCCCGCGGGTCTCTTGTTCACCGTCTACGCCACCGACTCCTTGCACCTTGTTCCCGCGGCGATCAGCGTCCTGATCGTGGTCTCGGCAATCGCGGGCGCGGCATCGTACCTGCTGGGCGGATACCTGACCGACCGGTATGGCCGGCGCGGACCCGCGATCGTGCTCACGATCGCCGCCGCGATCTCGACCAGTCTCAGCTTTGCCACGGCGACCGTTGGCTTTTACGTTGGCAACGTCCTGTGGAGCGCGTTCGCGAGCGCCTCCACGCCAGTCTTCGGAGCATGGACGGCTGAGCTGTTTCCGACGCGAGCGCGCGCGACCGCGGAGCTGACGGCATCGGTGGCCGCAGCCGCCGGCAGTATCGCCGGCCTGCAGGCTGTGGGCTTCCTGGCCCCGTCGTCTGGATTGGGTCGCGCGATCGAGCTCTGTGGAGTGGCGGCGATCGCGGGCGCTCTGCTGCTCTTCCTTTTGCCTGAGACGAAGCAGACGCCACTTCCTGATTAGAGTTCGGAGCAGTGGATCACGCACGGGCGGTGGTCGTGGGTGGCGGCATCACCGGCGCGAGTGTCGCATACCACCTTGCGAAGGCGGGTTGGCGCGACACGATCCTGGTCGAGAAGGACGAGCTGACCAGCGGGTCGACCTGTCACGCGGCGGGCCTGGTGACCCAATTCAACCCGTCGCCGACGATGATGCGCTTCCGCCGCTACAGCATCGAGCTGTACCAGGAGCTCGGCGTCTTCGAGCAGGTCGGCGGGCTGCGCTTTGCATCGAGCGAGGAACAGCTGAAGGAGCTTCAGCGGGGCGTGAGCCGCGCCCGCGGGATCGGCCTCGACGTCGAGCTCGTCTCCGCCGGCGAGGCGGCACGCCTGATGCCGGCGATCACCAAGCGTTCGCTGTTCGGCGCGGTCTGGGTGCCGAGTGACGGCCACCTCGACCCGCACACCGCAACGTTCGCGCTGGCAGCGGCGGCGCGGGAGCTGGGCGCAAAAGTCCTGACGCAGCACCGCGTCATCGGGATCCAGCTGGGCGCCGGCGGCGAGGTGAAAGCGATCGAGACAAACGCCGGGAGAATCGAGGCCGACGTGCTCGTCATCGCGGGCGGTATCTGGGCGCCGCAGGTTGCGGCTATGGCCGGCGCCTCCATCGTCTCGACGCCAGTCGACCACCAGCACGCCGCGCTGCTCGCGGTGCCCGGCCACGAGCTCCCTCACGACATGCCGTGCTTTCGCGACCCGGACAACCTCGTGTACGGAAAGTCAGAGGCTGGAGGCGTCGTCCTCGGCGGATACGAGGCCGACCCTGTCGCGCGCTGGATCGACGGCGTGCCCTGGAACCACGCGGGGACCTCACTGCCGCCCGACCAGGCGAGATTCGAGCCCCTCCTGGCGGGCGCCGCCCGGCGCTTCCCATTCATGGGCGAGGCCGGCATCGTCAAGCTTGTGTGCCACCCGGACGCGATGACGCCAGACGCCAACCCGCTCGTCGGTCCCGTTCCCGGCGTCAGGGGCCTGTACCTGGCGGCGGGTCTATCCCTCAACGGTTTTGGAGGCGCCGGCGGTATCGGACGTTCGCTTGCCGAGCTGATCACGACGGGGGAGACGGAGCTCGACCTTTATCCCTACCGACCGTGGCGATTTGGTCCCGTGCACCGCGACCACCGCTACGCGGCCGAGCTGGCGCGCGAGGCGTACCGCTACTACTACTACCTGCGCTATCCGTTCGACTCTGACGAGTGGGGCCGGCCGCGCCGCACAAGCGCACTGCATGAGCGCATGCAAGACGAGGGCGCCGTATTCGGCGCCAAGCATGGGTGGGAGCGGGCCGAGCATCTCGAGCCCGGCCACGCGTGGAGGCGTGCCGGCGCCGACCAGCGCCGCTTCGGCTGGACGAAGCCCCCGTATTTCGAGGTGCTGGCTGAAGAGCACCGCGCGTTCCGCGAGCGGGTCGGAATCATCGACATGACGTCGTTTGGAAAGATCGACGTGCGTGGCCCAGGCGCCGCGGCGCTGCTCGAGCGAGTGGCCGGTAACAGGATCGACAGACCGCCGGGCACCGTGGTCTACACCCAGCTGCTCGCGAGCAACGGCGGGATCGCCGCCGACGTCACCGTGACCCGCCTCGCCGAAGAGCATTTCAGGGTGGTGACAGGCGCGGGATACGTGAACAGCGACCTCGGCTGGCTCCGGATGCAGGTGCACGACGGAGACGCACCGGTAGAGCTGCGCGAGACGACGGATCAGCTGTCGGTGATTGGAATGTGGGGACCAAACGCACGTGATGTCCTGGAGCGGGCCACCGACAACGACGTTTCGGAGGCTGCATTTCCTTTCATGCAGGCCCAAAAGATTCGCATCGGAGGGGCGGCGGCGCTCGCGCAGCGCGTGACGTATGTCGGCGAGCTCGGCTGGGAGCTCTACCTCGAACCCGGTTGGGCCGTGCAGGTCTGGGACCGGCTGATGTCAGCCGGGCGCGAGTTCGCAATCCGGCCCGGCGGCTACCGAGCCCTCGACTCGCTCCGCATGGAAAAGGGCTACCGCTACTACGGCACCGACCTGACCCTGCTGGACAACCCGTTCGAGGCCGGGCTTGGCTTCTGCGTGCAGCTGGACAAGGGCGAGTTCAATGGGCGCGAAGCGCTGCTGGCCGCGCGCCAGTCCGGGATCAAGCGGCGCTTGCGCACCCTCGCGGTCGGCGGGGACGAGTACGTCACCATCTATGGTGGCGAGGCGGTGCACGGCGGAGGTCGCGTCGTCGGGCGCGTCAGGAGCTGCGCTTACGGATTTACCGTCAAGAAGAATCTCGCCTATTCCT
>DATMQX010000052.1:0-7716 GCA_035567055.1 Solirubrobacteraceae bacterium | reverse complement strand
ACTAGCGGGCGGGTCACCGGCGCGCAGCGGCTTGTCGTGGTACTTGCCCTCGTGGGCCAGCACGGGCCGCTGGTCGCCGCGCAGTTCGGGGTACTTCTCCTCGAGTTTCTCCCGGGCGCCCCACTGGCGCCGCAGCTGCCCGAGGTACTCGGGATTCCCCTCGTATTCTCCGAACTATGCAAGCCGAGTTGCAAGGTTGTGACGTCGTACCAGGTCACGGTGGCTGCATAGGCGCTCAGGCCCGCTGCGGCTGACGTCGAAGATCAGCAGCGAGGAGGAGCTGGGAGGGCAATTGAGCACCGTATGTCCAGTTTCTGTGGCGATCAGGCTTGCGACATGGCTACTGCGGCCTGGCAATCGGGATCTTTCGGGCAGCCGACGATCGGCCACGGGAGAGTGTTAGGTCTCTTGAGCTGCGGAAACGTCCGGCAGTTCGGTTAACAGGTCCGTCTTCGGCCGGCCCGGCAGGTTCCTGGCCTGGGAGGAGCTCACCAGCTGCACCGCCAGCCCGGCCTCCTCCAGCACCGCGAACCAGACGCGCCAGTAGTCGGAGGTGGCCTCCATCGAGACCATCTGCACCCCCGCCGCCGTCAGCTCCGCCGCGAGCTCCGCGATCGCCGGGACCGTCGCCGGCACCGTCTGCAGGTGCGACGTCCGGTGTTTCCTGCCCGGCGCCGGCGGCATCCGGACGCACACCACCGCGGACTCCTTCGCCACGTCGATCCCCGCGACGACCTCATAACGCAGCTGGTAGTCCTCATCCTCTACCACCTGCGCGCTCATCCGCCTCTGCTTCTGTTTCCGCGCGGCCACCGCGCCTCCCTGTCCTTGACCTCGGGTAATGACGGGCGGGCTGCCCGGGGACCAAGTCAGCGGGCTCACGAAAAGCCGAAGTCTGACCAGCGCGCTCACGGCAGCAGAAAGCGACCCTCAGGGTCAGGTCCCGGCGCCAGGCTGTAAAACGGGCTCAGATCCCACAGACCTGCCGGCGTCACGGGCAGCCCGCCGCCATCCAACCCCACCCGCAGGCCCGCACGAGCCAGCCAGCCCGCATCACAGACGGGGTAACCCCGCCGGCCGCCTACGCGCGCGTACCGAAATTTCACGCGAACGCGACCATCCCTCGATGAGGACGGCTGTAAAACCGTCGGCTCAGCCTACGTTGGTTCGAACCCAACACCTGCCACCACCTGCGGAAACGGCCCGCTAGCTGGGAAGTCTCGGCTATGCGGGCCGTTTCTTCTCTGTCCCGGGGTGTGTCACCTTGTAGCGCTGTAGACCGTCATGTTGCGCTGTCCACGGACGCATAGCGGACGGGCGTCCGTGCTGTTAGACGTGGCCTCGGTGCGCACTGTTAGGACGATCGGTGCGCACCGTTAGAACGGTCGGGGCGCACCGTCGGCTTTTCCACGGACGGCCACGGACGGGCCGCGCCAGCGGGGTGTCCCGGCTTGAGGTGCGCTGCTGAGTCGGGTTTGTGCGCCTCGGCGATCGCGTTGATGGCGGTTGGGGATGAGCGCCGACGAGGTCGCCCCGATGCGGGAGGGCGGGGCGATCCGCTGAGGAACTCCCCGACCCTGGCGCGGCCGGGGAGTTCCCGGCAGCACTACCTCGCGGCGTTGGCCGCCTTGAGGGCCATGACCTCTGCGGTGGTCTGCGCTTGACCGCCGATGCCCCATTCCCCACTGGCGACTTCCTCAATGACCACCCACGTCACCTCGCGCGCGCCCTTCCCGTCAATCGACACTATGGTGTCGGTCAGGCGTGTGATCATCTCCTGCTTCTCGTCGGCGGTCAACGTACCCTCGATGACCTTCACGTTGACGAATGGCATGACTGCTCCTTCACTCTCCGGCAGGGTTCGCTCGACCGTCGAGGACGTTGCCCTCGGCGAGGCTGTAGGCATGTCGAACGATCGCTTCGTTGTCGTATGTCATCTCACTGCTCCTCTCGTGCGTTGCATGTACGCCCAGCCGCAAGGAGTCTCTCAGCACGCCGGGTGAGCCGACCCTCACCCGATTCCGGTGATTAATGGCTCAGCTCGCAGGGAGGTCTGCGACACCCTGCATGCGAGTCATAACGCAGGGCGAGGCCCGTTTCCTCTAGGGGCCACCCTCCCGGACAGAGGCAGTCTCGACGACCGCGCTGGCTCCGCGTACACGCGCCGACACGAATGCAGGTCTGGGCACCGACTTGACGAGCCCAAGGCCGTGCTCGCCGGAGAGCGAACCGCCGAGCTCGATCGCGAGGTCGAAGAGTTCGATTGCGCGGGCCTCAAGGGCCGCGATGTCTGTCGCGACGCGTTCGCCATGCGATATCGCGGACAGAACACCTTGGAGATCACCCAGAGGCATCTCGGAACGTTGGTTACAACGTCTGGTGGACCACCGACCCCAACGACCTCGGCGATCTCCTCGAAGCAGCCCGGGCCTAAGAGGCCGGGGCTGATTATCGCCAGGAAGCGAGCATCGTCGTCGCCCCTGTTGTCGAACGCGTGGACGACGCCGCGCTGAATAAAAAGCGACTCATGAGGTCGAGCGGCTCGAGCAGGCAGCGTTCGATGAAAAGGTCGTTCCGGAACTCCGCAAAGCGCCCGTCGAAACCCTTGCGCCACACGGGCGAGCGCTCGGAGCGCTCCTTCTAGGTCCCGTCGTACTCCGAGGCAAACAGGTAGCCGATCCGTTCTGCGGGCTCCGCACCGAGTGGCTGGGCCGAGTGATCGTCGCCGACGGCGGAGCGTTGGTGCGCTGAGCACGCACCAACGCTCCCATCGCCGAAGACTCAGCGAGCGACTGGGGCCGCTGCGACCGCCGACGCGAAGTCCGGCGGCGCGCCCATCTGGGTGTACATGACGACATACCCGACGTAGCAGTTGAACCTCTTGACCTTGCCGTCTTGCATGTACCAGAAGTCAGCGGTTGGGATGTCGATCTTCGCGCCAGTTGGCTGAATGGCCCCGGCCGGCGTATCCAGCGGTCCCTCGAACGTGCCTTGGATCGACAGCTCTACGGCGACGACGTCGCCTAGGGTGGTGACGCGGCGCAACTCGCGATGGACATCGGGGAGAAGATTCCCCATCCAGGTGACGGTGTCCCCGATCGCCTGCCCTTCGTACAGTTTGCCGCCGACGATGTCGTCGAACACCCCGTCCTCGGTGAAACAGGCGACGAAGCCGGCGACGTCGAGGACGTTGCCCTCGGCGAGGTGGTAGGCGTGTCGAACGATCGCTTCGTTGTCGTATGCCATCTCACTGCTCCTCTCATGCGTTGCGTGTATCACCATCGGCAAGCAGGGTCTCAGTACGCCGGGTGAGCCATCAATCACCCGATTCGAGTGATTGATGGCTCAGCTCGCAGGAAGTCGAGCCAGACGAGATTCGCCGGATGTGGATGCAGCGCTTCGGGGATCAGGTCGTTGACTACGTCCGGCGCGTAGTCCTGCGACGTGTCGATGTGGTCGACCCCGAGCTCGATCGTACGGCGCAGCATTACCCGCGCACCGCTCGGCTCCTGTGGCGGCCCGAAGACGCCAGGGCCGGCGAGCTGCATTACGCCGTAGCTCACGTGGTTGATCGGCTTGTCGGAGAGGAACGTGGTCGTGCGTATTTCGTCGTTCATCGCTTCACATGCCGGTGCTCGGATGACCGTAGCTCGATTCGCGCGCTGTGGATCTCGCGGGGATCAGTCGTAGCTCGAGGAGTTCGAGACCGAGCGCCTCGATCTGGGCGAGGACGCCGAACAACGCGGATTGGTCCTCGAGCAGGCCGGTGAGTACGGTCTCGCTGCCGCTCATCTCGGACGCCATCGCGGGAAAGGAGGAGAGGGCGGTGGCTCCGACTCTGCCCTTGATTCGGATCGTGTAGAGGCCCGGCGCTGTCGGCACTAGGTCATGCTGCCGCCCGACCTAGTGATCCGGCGACGCCGGAATCTGGTGATTGTGCGCCCGGTCGCCGGTCGCGCCGTTTCGACGATGTTCAGGAGCGGCTGGCTGAGAGGAGCCGCAGCTCCCGTGCGCGCCGGACGGCGGAAGACCGATCGCGGGCGCCGAGCTTGGCGTAGATGCTGCGGATGTGCGTTTTGACGGTGTTCGCAGAGACGTCGAGCTCTCGCGCGATCTCGGGGCGCGTCAGGTTTGTCGGCAGGTAGCGCAGGACGCGTAGCTCGCTCGGGCTGAGCTCGTCCTGTTGCGTAAGGCGCTGTCGGTCGGTGCTGGTGGCGTCCGCGCCGCGCAGCAGGTCGAGGATGTCGGCGCGAAGTGCGCCGTGGGACGTTTCGTGACGTGGCAGCGCGTCGAGCAGTTCTGCGGCTTCGGTCATGGCAAACGGGAAGATCAGCCGGTCCGGCTCGGCCGCGGCGAGCGCTGCCTCGGCCGCGCCGGCGGCGGCGCTTCGATCCCCCAGGTGCAGATGAGCGGTGCCTGCAAGGAGATGCGCTTCGACGAGCGTGAAGGCGGGGCCGACCGGCGGGATGTCCCGAACCTCGCGGAGCACGTCCACGGCCGCGGCGGGGTCCCCCTCCGCCATGGAGATCACCGCGCGCGCGTTGTAGATGGCACCCATCCGCTCGTGTGGGCCGGAGAATCCGCCGAGCGTCGCGCGCGCCTCATCCAACATCCCAAGCCGGGTTTGCGTCGTGGCAAGCCGGCCGGCAATTCGTGGAGCGAGAGCGTGGACTCCTGTGAGGAGCGACCGCGAGTGCTCGGCCGCCGCGAATTCCTCGAGCGCCGATTGCTGCTGCCCGCGGCCCGCATGCAGCATGCCGGTCACCAGGTGCAGAAGCAATGCAGGGGCCGGCTCGACGTGTGCTTGGCCGACTTCCCAGGCGCGGCGCAGCCAGCGCTCTCCTTCCTCGAACTCGCCCATCCAGATCGCCATACCGGCGACCGCGCCGAACGCGCGCGCGAGTATCGGCCGGTCCTCCAGGCCATGCTGCTCGGCCAGGGCGATCGCGTGGAGGCCGCGCTCGCGCGCGGCCGCGACCGAGACGAGCCTTGACGGGAAGCCGAGATGGGCGCGACACGCGACCTCGAGAAAGGGTCGGCCGATCGTGTGGGCGAGCGTAGCTCCCTCGGAGAGGTGCCGTTCGGCGTCGGCGAGTCGCCCGGACCAGGTCTCGACGATTCCGAGGTTGAGCAGCGCGACTCCCCGCAGCTCGCTACTCATCGAGATCGGATCGGAAGGGTTGTCTGCGATGGAGGCATCGAGCTGGTTCACTTGCTCGATCACCTCACTGAACTGGCCGCTTCGCCGGGCCATCGCCAGCCGCAGAGACGCGATCGCGACCGCGAGGCGGCGGCGGCGAGCGGGTGGGGCGTTCCGGGCCTGGGACTCTGCCAGCGCCAGTTGAGCGGCAGCCTCCTCCAGCCGCCCCTGGTTCAGCTCATTTGCGGCCTGTGCGAGCGCCAGGTCGGGATGATCGGCTGATGCGCCCTCAGGAAAGGCCTGCAGGACGGCTCCGATCGTTCCTGCCTGCCCGTCGAGCACCCACTTGAATGAGTGTTCTGCGACGAGCCGGGCGGCATCGGGCCGGTCGCCGGCTGCAAGCGTGTGCCGTACGGCCTCGACGACGAATCCGTGGTCGGCGAACCACCGTGCGGCACGGCGGTGGAGGTCGGGGACCTCGTCCGCCAAGGTTCGGCGTAGTTCCAGGCGCAGGAAATCCCCCAGCAGCTGGTGGTAGCGGAACCACGTGCGCTGAGCGTCGAGCGAGACCACGAATGCATTGGCGTCCTCGAGCTCGAGCAGCAGCTGCTCCGAGCCGGAGCGGCCCGCCAGCAGGTCGGCGAGCTCACTGTTAAGGAGGTCGACAAGCGAAGTTCGGAGCAGCATGCTCTGAACCTCGGCCGGTTGACGTTCGAGCATCTCGGCCACCAGGTATTCCCCGACCGCCCTGTCGGTGCCCGAGAATTCAGCCACGAAACGCTCGGGATCGGGATGACCGCTGAGCGAGATCACCGCCAGGCGCAAACCGGCCGCCCACCCTTCGGTGCGCTGGTGCAAGGCGGCGACCCCCGCGTCGGACAGAGTGATCTCGGATGCGGCAAGCAGTTGGCGGGTCTCGCGCTCGGTGAACCGCAGATCGCCGGCTCGGATCTCGGCGATCTCATCGGCAAGCCTGAGCTGGTGCAGTCTGATCGGAGGATCACGGCGAGACGACAACACCGCGCGCACCGAGCTGGGCAGAGTCGCGAGCAACCGCTCGAGCTGCGCCAGCGCGTCGGCTGACTTCAGCTCGTGGAGGTCGTCGATGATCAGCACGACGGGCTCGGGCTGCTCGGCGACCTGCGACACGACCCTGGCGACCAGTTGGTCGCCGTCCAGCGCAGCATTCAACTCGCGCTGTGTCTCTGGGTCGAGCGAGTGCTCTGGCCTGCGGTTCGCTTCGAGGACGGTGCGCCAGAACCGCTCGGCATTCTGTTCGTCGCGGTCGACGGAGACGAACACAACCCGACGGCGGTCGGTCGAGCGTTCAGCCCAGGCGCGCAACAGCGAGGTCTTGCCGCTTCCCGGGGACGCGGAGATGACCGTCACCCGCTTGGCGAGGGCACGATCCAGCAGCCGCAACAGGTCTTCGCGGTCGAGCAAACCCCGGGCGACCGAAGCGTCTGTTGAACCCCCCTTCTGCAGGCTTGTCATGCTCGCGTCGCGCCCTGTCACCTGTGTCATCTCGTTTGTTCTCGTCTTATCGGCTACCCGAGTGCTGCTCGTCGCGTGGCCTAATGGATGAGCCTGCCGCCCGGAGTTCATGTCGACCGTGATTTCTGATCGTACTTTGGGATCGCTCGATGAGGTCAACGAGCCGAGACTCGGAGCGCCGCGAGCGCTCGAGAGCGGGGTGCGAGCCCGTCGCGGCGAGCGTGGACCGGCGGGTCGTCGTCAGCCCCGCCCAGGCCGGGACGCTCCTGGACGCTGCCGGACGGCTGGGGCAGCGGGGAGAGCACCTGAAGACGTTCTTCGCCACCCTGTACTACGCGGCGCTGCCCCCGTCAGAGGCGGTCATGCTCCGCCAGGCCGACCTGCACCTGCCCAAGGCCGGGTGGGGGCGGATCGTCCTTGCGGCCTCGGCGTCGCGGGCCGGGCGGGCCTGGACCGACGAGGGCACCGCCCGCCAGGAACGCGGCCTGAAGCACCGCGCCGGCAACGAGACCCGCACCATCCCCATCCCCCCGGTCCTAGTCCGGCGGCTGCGCGCCCACATCAAGCGGTACGGCACGACCCCCGACGGGCGGATCTTCCAGACCGCCCGGGGCGGCATCTTGCAGGACTCCGGCTACAACGAGGTCTGGGACCAGGCCCGCAGGGAAGTACTCACCCCCGCCCAGTACCGGTCACCGCTCGGCCGCCGCCCGTATGACCTGCGGCACGCGGCGGTGTCGCTGTGGCTGAACTCCGGGGTGCCCGCCACCGAGGTCGCCCGCCGCGCCGGGCACGGCGTCGCGGTCCTGCTGAAGATCTACGCCCACTGCATCGACGGCCAGGCGACCGCCGCCAACCAGCGCATCGCCGAGGCCCTCGGCACCGGCGACGCCGAGGAAGACCCCGGTGACGAGGGTGACGGCGACATGGAGCAGGCATCCTGAAATGGCAGGTCAGAGGGGGAATCCAGGTGGGAGCGGTCTGCGTAACCGCTCCCACCGGCCCCGTCCGTGGCCTTTTCGCCCCCGTACGTGGCTGGTCCGTGCTCGTCCGTGGGCCGCACGGATCCCGGAACCCGGCAC
>DATMQX010000051.1:0-8408 GCA_035567055.1 Solirubrobacteraceae bacterium | reverse complement strand
GCGGGCAGCGACAGCGGCCGCCCGGCGATCTCCCTCTCGGCGGTCTCCGAGACCTCGGAGTCCTCGATCAGGCAGACGTCGCAGGACGTTCCCCCCATGTCGAAGCACAGCACGTCGTTCTCTCCCGCGAGCCGTGCCAGTAGCCCGGCGCCGCCGACACCGCCCGCTGGGCCGGAGAGAACTGTGAGCGCGGCGTGCTGCGCGGCGCGCCCGGACGAGGTGAGGCCACCCGATGACTGCATCACCTGCGGCTGAGGCAGGCCGATCGCGCCGGCCTCCTCGGATAGACGTCCGAGATAGGAGCTGAGCAGCGGCGAGAGCGCCGCATCCAGCACGGTCGTCGCGGTGCGCTCGTACTCGCGGAAGGTGCCCACGAGGTCGCTCGAGAGCGTCAGCTGCGCCTGCGGAAGAAGCTCCGCGATCAGGTCGCCGAGCAGTCGCTCGTGCGACGGGTCGGCGTAGGAGTGCAGCAGCGCCACCGCGATCGCCTCCGGTCGCGAGTCCGCGACCCGCGCGATCAGCGAACGTGCCGCCTCCGCGTCGAGCGACCACAGCGGGCCGTCGGGGGCCATGCGCTCCGGCGCCGCGAAGCGCAGCTCATGCGGTACGAGCGGCGGCGGCGCCGAGCGGCACAGCTCGTACAGGCTGGGCCGTGCCTGCCGGCCGAGCTCGATCACGTCGGTGAAGCCCTCTGTCGCGATCAGCGCAGTGCGCGCCGTGCGACCCTCGAGCAGGGCGTTCGTGGCCACGGTCATGCCGTGCGCGAATAGCTCCACCTGTTGCGGCTCGACGCTCGCCCGCTCGAGGACGAGCCGCACGGCCCGCAGCACCGCTACCGACTGGTCGGTGGGCGTCGAGGGAACCTTGCCGGTGTGCAGGCCCGAGCCTGCTCCGACGAGCACGGCGTCGGTGAAGGTCCCACCGACGTCGACCCCCAGCAGCATGCCTGGAGCCTAGGGGACGCCTGTATGCGGGTTCGTGCGGTCGAGTGTGCTCGCTCACGCGGCGGCGAGCGCGCGGTCCTCCGTGTCCGCCAGGTGCTGGTGGGAAGGGCAGTAGCCGTTGTGGGGCAGCGGTACGCGCTGACACGCGGCGCCCTTGCGCGTGGTTGCCCGGCACTGTGGCGGCGTGCCGTTCACGGCCGCGTAGCCCTCGTGCGGGTGTTCGGCTAGAAACTGCTCCGCGTAGCCGACGTAGCGGCAAACCACGTGGTGCACCTGCTTCTGCGCGGACATCGGGAAGAAGTTCCGGATGTCGCAGAACAGCGTGCGAGCGGGCCGCGCGAAGTAGTGACGGTCGGTCGCCATCCGCGTGATCACCTGCTCACATGCACGCAGGACTGCCGTGTGATTGCTGTGCGCCGGAGCTCCGTGCGGAGGAGCCATGACATGCGGAGCTAGCTCCCGGTAGATGGCCCTGCTGAACTGATACATGTACTGCGTTTACCTCTTTCTGCTCAGATCCCTCGTGGTCTTGAGCACACCCGCCGTTCTCACAGACTCCGACTGATGCGGAGACCTTCCATGTGAGAACACCGCTGCCATGAAAACGGACCGTCATAAGTGGCCGCTAAGGCGCCTTCTTAACGAACGTTTATGAACCGGCCCGGCCAGGGCGAATGCATGTCCCGGCTGCTCCCGGCTCGCCTCCGCGGTTCATCGATTGGCGTGGCTCGCCGGCGACCGCGCGCACCGCGGGGCACGGCTCACTCCCACGTCTGCCAGACGATGTCCTGGTCTCCCGCCAGCACCACGTGGTGGTGGTCGAGCGCCGGGTCGCGCTCCGGGAAGTCGAGCCGGCTGTGGGCGCCGCGGCTCTCCTCGCGGGCGAGCGCCGAGCGCGCGATCAGACGCACGAGCGGGTGAGGCTCCTCCAGCAGCCTGCCGAGTCCCTCGCGCGAGCGCATGATGCCCGCGTCGCGCCAGAGCGCGGCGCGCGTGGAGGCGTCCGCAACGGGCGGGGCCGGCAGGCGGTGGAGGGCCTCGAGCTCCTCGGCGCTCGGCGACGTGGGCCTTGCGGATGGAGTCGAGAGGATGTGCTCGATGGCGCGACGCGCGAACACGAAGCACTCGCTGAGCGAGTTGGACGCGAGGCGGTTGGCGCCATGCAGACCGGTGCACGAGGACTCGCCGATCGCGTAGAGCCCGGCCACGGTCGAGCGCCCGTGCAGGTCGGTCGCGACCCCGCCCATCATGTAGTGGGCTGCCGGAGCGACCGGTATCAGCTCGCGCGTCGGGTCCAATCCGGCCTCCCGCAATGAGGAGACCACGTTCGGGAAATGCGCGGGATCGATTCCGCGCATGTCCAGGCCCACGGAGCGCTCTCCCGTCGCGAGCAGCCGCGCCTGAATCGCCCTCGAGACCTCGTCGCGCGGGAGGAGCTCGTCGACGAAGCGCTCGCCGGATGCGTCGTGCAGCGTGGCTCCCTCGCCGCGGATCGCCTCTGTGATCAGGAAGCCCTCGCGACCACGAACGCCGATCACGGCGGTCGGGTGGAACTGGAGCAGCTCGAGATCGGCGATCGCCGCCCCGGCGGCGTGCGCGAGCAGCAGGCCCACCCCCTGTGAGCCCGGCGGGTTGGTTGTGCGCTCCCACAGCGCCGCGGCGCCGCCGGTGCTGAGCACCACGCCGCCGGCGACAACGGCTCGGCCGTCCTCGCAAAGGACGCCCATGCAGCGGTCACCGGAGCGCCACAGCGCGCGTGCCCGCGCTTCCTCGAGCACCGTGATGCGCGGGTTCTCCGCGGCCAGCGCTGAGAGCTGGCGCACGACCCGTCGTCCGGTCGCGCTCCCGCCGGCGTGAACGATGCGCCTGACCGAGTGGCCTCCCTCGAGGCCGAGCGCGAGCCGCCCGAAGCGGTCGGCGTCGAAGCGCACGCCGAGCGCCTGCAGGTCGTGGACGCAGTCGGGCGCCTCCCGTACGAGGATCTCGGCTGCCGAGCGTCGGACGAGCTCACGCCCGGCGAGCTCGGTGTCCCGCAGGTGCAACGCGAAGCTGTCGTCCGCCGCCAGCGCGGCGGCGAGACCGCCCTGGGCCCAGTAGCTGGCGGTCCTCGCCAGCGGCGTCGCCGAGACGAGCACCACGGTCGCGCGTTCCCTGGCCGCGCAGAGAGCGGCATACAACCCCGCTGCCCCGGCGCCCACGACCACGACATCGGCCTCATGCGAACTCGCCATGGGGGGGGCGGGCATCGACGGGAACGGTATCTCTCCCGGCCGGCGACTCCGGCGCAGGCCCCAGCGGCCGCTCAGCGAGCGCTCATCCGGTCGATCGCTTCGGTTCTACTTCTGGGACGGCGGTAGGTTGGTTCCGGGCTGGGTGACGCCGGGGATGATGCTGCCGGTGCTCGTCCCAACCGCGGCGGGCGGGATGGTCCGTTTGCTCGGCGTCGTGGTGGTCGTCGTCTTCGGTCCCGTCGTGCTCGTGCCCGGCGCGGCCGTCGCCGGCGCGGCGGGCGCGGGCGTCGTCGTCGTAGTCGCCGTCGTCGTCGCCGGTGTTGCGGGTGCGGGAACCGTGGCCGCCGGGGCGGTGGTCACGATCCGCGTCACCTCGATCCTCGTGGGGCTCGAGCTGCCCGCGAGATCGACCAATGCTGCTGTCAGGACTCCCAGCGAGAGCGCGACCACGGCGACGATCGCGACGATCGGCGCCCGCCAGTTCGGGGTCGCCGCAAGCCGGGTGCGCGCCGCGGCGCCGCAGTGCAGGCACCACTCCTGCTCCGCCCGCAACGGGTGGCCGCAGAGTGGGCAGGCTTCGCCGGTATCGGTGCGCTGGGGTCCGGGGCTCGCCCCGGGCGCGCCACCGGGCGAGTGGAAGAACGTGGCGCCGGGCGAGGCCGCGACGTCGCTCACTTATCCGGCTCGAGGGGGTGAAGGATCTCCGTCTTGTCCTCCTCAGAGCTGCTCGCCGGGTCGACCGGAGCCTGATGCGCCGGAACAGGTCTCGAGCCGGGGGTCGAAGCCGCGCCAGGGGTCGCCGCAGCGGCAGTTGCTCCGGCCGCCTGACCCTCGGCCGCCGCACCGGGCGTGCCGGGGTCGGCGACTGGCCAGGAAGCGGTCGCTTCGCCGGACGTGAACCCGGCTCGTTGCGCGGCCGGCGCCGAAGCCGTCTGTGCCGGCTCCCCCGCGGGTGTCGGGGTCGCGACGGCCACCGGAGCGCCGGCGATCGGCAGCTCGACGTGGCGGCTCATCGACAGGCCGCAGTTCGGGCAGAAGCGGTCGTCGCCGCTGTGGATCGCTGCGCAGCGCGGACAGGCGGTGATGCCGGCCTCGCGCAGGACCGTCACGGTGTCGCGCTCTCCCAGAGCCGTTTCGAGCGTACGCAGCTCTGCGTCGATGTGCCCGAGCGTGTTCAGCTTGTTGAGCACGAGCGCGTCGTTGCGCTGTCCGAAGCGATGCAGATCGAAGACCAGGCCGCCGAGGTCGCGGTAGGCGAGCTCACGCGCCTTGCGCAGAAAGCGCGCACGCCGCCGCACGCGTCCTCGTGCGCCGAAGCCGGCTGCTCCAGCCGACGCGCCGGCCGCCTCGGCACCTCCGGGCTGACCACTGTCCGGCGCCTGCGGCGGAGCGCCTGGAGTCGTGCCAGATGTCTGATCCACAGAGAACTCATGCTATCCGCACGGCTACACGGAGCGCTGCAGCGCGGCACGCCACGCGCCGGCCACGCGCGCCGCCATCTCCTCGGCCGAAAAACGGAGCGCGTGCGCGCGTCCCTGCACCCGCCCGTCCGACGCCTGCAGGTGGGGCTCGAGCGCGGAGCCCCAGCGGAGGAGGTCGAAGGGTGCACAGAGTGCGCCATCGACGCCGTCGAGCGCCTCCGCGTGCACTCCGACAGGGGTCGCGAGCACGGGAACGTCGCACGCGAGCGCCTCGAGCACCGCGAGTCCGAAGCCCTCCCGCTCGGAGGGCACCACCACCGCGTTGGCCGCGTTGACCCACAGCGGGACGGTCATAGGGTCCACTCCGCCGAGCGCCAGCAGCTCCACGCCGGCTGCCCTGGACAGCGCGAGCGCGCGGTCGTGACGCTTCTCGGCGCGGCAGGGATCGGCAGGGAACAGGATGTATGGGCGCGCCTCATCGAGTGCCAGCTGCGAGCGCGCCTGGGCCCGTGGAATCGGGTGGAAGCGCCCCACGTCGACCCCGCACGGAAGCACCTGTGCCCGGCTGCGCGCCGATCTCAGCGGCAACTCCTGCGCGAGCGAGCTGGAGACGGTGCCCAGGACGTCGACGAACGGCAGTGCGGCGAGGGTCAGCGCCAGCGTGCGCGGATGCCTCACGTCCGTTCCGTGCAGCGTCAGCGCGTGCACACGGCCCCGAACGGCTGCGGCGGGCCATGCCGTCAGCCCGAAATGCGCATGGACGACGTCGAAGGAGGGCGGTCTGCGGCGTCGCGCGTCGCCACCCGTCGCTCGGGCTCTCGGGGGCGAGAAGCGCCTTCTGAGGTGCGCGAAGGCACGCGCGAGCGCCCGTGGACCAGGAGGGAACTCATACAGCTCGACCTCGAGCCCGTCGAGCCGGCGCAGCGCGTCGACCTGGTCGCGGACGAAGCGCCCGCGCTCCGGTGCCGCGCTGTCGGGAAGCATGTTCGAGACCACGAGCGCGCGCAAGATCCCCCGACCGTAGCGCTCTGGAATGATGCTCGCGTGAGCGAGCGCAGCTACGGACGGACGGCGGATGAGCTGCGCCCGACGGCGGTCGAGCCCGGGTTCGTGCGCACGGCCACGGGCTCGGCGCTGATCTCGGTCGGCGAGACGCGCGTGATCTGCACCGCCTCCGTGCAGGAGAGCGTGCCTCGCTGGATGGAGGGCAGGGGCCGCGGCTGGGTGACCGCGGAGTACGGCATGCTGCCGGCCTCCACCGGAGAGCGCAAGCAGCGCGACGCGACCCGCGGGCGCCAGGACGGGCGCACCGTCGAGATCCAGCGACTGATCGGCCGCTCGCTGCGAGGCGTGATCGACTTCCAGGCGCTCGGCGAGCGGACGATCTACCTCGACTGCGACGTTCTGCAGGCCGACGGCGGCACCCGCTGCGCCTCCATCACGGGTGCATACGTGGCGCTCTCCCTCGCCGCCGCCCGGCTGCAGGCCGCCGGCAAGCTGAAGCAGAGCCCGCTGACGGGATCGGTGGCCGCCGTCTCCTGCGGCATGATCGACGGACGGGCGTTGCTCGACCTCGACTACCCCGAGGACTCGAGGGCCGAAGTCGACGCGAACGTGGTGATGACCGGCGAGGGCGGGCTGGTCGAGGTTCAGGCGACGGCCGAGCGAACGCCGCTCTCAAGGGCCCACCTCGACGAGCTTCTGGCGCTCGCAGCGAGCGGCATCGAACAGCTGCGCGCCGTGCAGGATCGGGCGATCGCCGAGGCGCTCGCCGAGAGCGGCGCGAGCGCGGACGCAGCTCCGGCGTAGCGGGCGGTCGGCCCCGTGCGGCTGCTGCTTGCCACGCACAACGAGCACAAGCGGCGTGAGTTCGCGCGCCTGCTGAATCGTGGGGGGGAGGCTCACAAGCTGGAGGTCACGTCGCTCCCGGCCTCCGTCGAGCTGCCGCCCGAGCACGGGGAGACGTTCGCGGAGAACGCGCTCGGAAAGGCGCGTGCAGCGGCCGCGGCCACCGGCGAGGTGAGCATCGCCGACGACTCCGGGATCTCCGCGGCGGCTCTCGGCGGCGCTCCCGGAGTGCGCTCCGCGCGCTACGCCGGCGAGCATGCGACAGACGAGCAGAACCTCCTCAAGCTGAGGAGCGAGGCTCCCGCGGGCAGCGCGCTGGAGTACGTGTGCGCGATCGCATACGTCGATCCCCGCGACGGCAGCGAGCGCGTGTTCGAGGGCCGCTGCGCGGGCCGGCTCTCCGCCGAGGCGCGCGGCGAGCGCGGCTTCGGCTATGACCCCGTGTTCCTCCCCGATGACAGCCCGCCCGGCTCCGCCGGGCTCACGATGGCCGAGCTCTCCGACGAGCAGAAGGATGCGATCAGCCATCGCGGCCGCGCCCTGCGCGCGCTGACCGCCTGGCTCACAGCAGGTTGATCGCCGCCGACAGCGCGACCGCTACTCCAAGGCCGGCATAGCCGGTGTAGCCGGAGAGCAGCAGCAGCAGCGCGGTGAGCAGCGCGACCAGGACGGTCACGATCCAGGCGACGCGGGTGATCGTCATCGGACGCATTGTTGCCGATGCGCCCGTCCGCAGACGGTGTTAGCTTCGGAGCACCGGTTTCACGAACTAGGAGGACGAAGTGACGAAGGCCGAGCTGGTCGACCAGGTGGCGGACCGCGCCGACCTGACCAAGCAGGAGGCCTCGCGGGCGGTGGACGCCGTGCTGGCCACGGTCGAGGACGCGCTGCGCCGGGGCAGCGAGGTCACGGTTGCGGGGTTCGGCAAGTTCCACGTGAGCGAGCGCGGCGCGCGCCTCGGCGTGAACCCGCGCACCGGCGAGCGCATCCAGATCCCCGCGACGCGCGTGCCCCGCTTCACCGCGGGAAGCGGATTGAAGGGTGCGGTGAAGGGCCGCTGACGCCGCCGCGCTTCGGCGACACGCTGGCGGCCCGGGTGGCCGAGCGCGAGTCACAGGTCGTGCTCGGACTCGATCCAGATCCGAGCAGCCTGTGGCCCGTCGAGGCGGGTTCGCTGGAGGCAGGCGGGCCGCTCGGGCCGGTCGCCGCGGCCGTGCTGGGCCACTGCCGCGCGCTGATGGATGCGACCGCTCCGGCCTGCGTCGCCGTCAAGCTGCAACTCGCGCGTTTCGAGCTGCTCGGCGCGGATGGCCGGCTCGTGATGGCCGAGCTCATCGCGCACGCCCGGCGCTCGGGACTGCTCGTGATCGCCGACGGAAAGCGCGGCGACATCGACGTCACCGCCCGCGCCTACGCCGATGCGCTGATCGCCGGCTCTGAGACGCCGTTCGGGCGACTGGAGGGGCTCGGTGCGGATCTCGTCACCGTCAACCCGCTGATGGGTGCCGACGCCGTCGCGCCGTTCGTCACGGCCGCGCGCGCGGCCGGTGCGGGCGTGCTGGTGCTCGTGAGAACGTCGAATCCGGGAGCCGCCGACGTCGAGGAGCTGGCGCTCGAGGGAGGCGGAAGCGTCTGGGAGCGCCTGGCGGTGATGGTCGACGAGCTCGGCCGCGCGGGCGTCGGCCAGCAGGGCATCAGCGACGTGGGTGCGGTGATCGGCGCGACCGCGCCCGGCCATCTGCCGAGGGCTCGCGAGCTGATGGCGAACGCCACCTTCCTGCTGCCCGGCGTGGGCGCCCAGGGCGGACGCGTCGAGGATCTCGCAGCGGCGTTCGCGCCAGGCCGCGCCGGTGGGCTCGTGAGCTCGTCGCGCGGCATCGCCGAGGCCCACCGTTCTGGGGGCGCAGAGCCCCAGATCGCCGCCCGCGCCGAGGCCGAGCGTCTCCGCGAGGCCGCGTGGAGGC
>DATMQX010000050.1:0-21735 GCA_035567055.1 Solirubrobacteraceae bacterium | reverse complement strand
TGGCCGGGCGTATAGCCGACACGGAAGGGCCCGAGCGACTCGCCACCCGAGAGCACCCGGATCCGCTCGGCCGGCACGGGCAGGACCTCGCCCCACAGGCGCTCCATCTCCGGCCCGTACAGCCGCGTCGCGCTCTCGAGCAGCCTCGTCGGGTCGATCAGGTGCCGGGCGCCGCGCTCGTGCACCCAGAGCTCCGCGTCGGGGAAGCGCCGCAACAGCGACCCGCTCGACCCCGCGTGGTCGAGATGGATGTGGGTCAGCGCCAGGACCCTCGGCGGACGGCCCTCCAGCAACGGGAGCAGATTCTCCAGGCAGCTGCTCGGTCCCGGATCGACGATCACCTCCCCCACCCGCCACGCTCCGATGACGCGCGGACGCCCGAGGTGCAGCAGGTCGATCAGCTCTGGCTGTTCTGACATGAGCGAGGCACGCTGGCGCCGGCCCATCGTATCGGCCGCCGTGGCGCCGTCCGGGGTGACTGCGCGTCGAGCATGCCTGGACCCTCTGTCCAGACAGCGACGGACGATTTGGGACCTGCGTCCAATGTCCGAAAGCTGCGCGCGCGCGAGGATGTCCTCCACGGGTTCCCCATCAGCCCGCGAAATAGTCTCACCTCTCTCCCCGACAGCTTCTTCAAGGAACGGACACGATGCCCCGCATTCTCATTACGACCGAACCGGTAGACAAGCCCGACGTGCTGGTGATGCTCGACGAGCGCATCGCCACCAGCGACCTGTCCAGCAATCACTTCGCCGGCCAGCTGATCGAGCGGATCGCATGGGCGCTGGCGGATGCCGAGACCACCGAGCACAAGCCAGCCGATCACCGAGAACGGCTGTGGACGCTCCAGCAGGAGCGCAGGCCGCTCGTGGCGAGCGTCGCCGTGGCCCACTAGGCGGATCGCCGAACGCTGCCGCGCCCGGCGCCCGCCGGGCGCCAACGGGCAGGTAACGTGAGGGAATGACCTCACGTCTGGCCCTCGTCGAGTTCCCGGCCGACGACCCGAGCCGTGCGCGCACTTTCTGGGCCGGCCTCCTCGGCGTCGCGCTCGAGCCGCGCAGCGAGGGAGCGGGATGGCAGACGCGCGCGGATCAGCCGTCCGTGGGTGTGCACGAACGCGGCAGCGGTCCGGGAGACACGTTCTCCCTGCCCTACTTCGAGGTCGAGGAGATGGCGAGCGCGCTCGCGCACGTACGGTCGCTCGGCGGGAGCGTGGTGCACCCTGGAGAGGTTTGGGCGATCTGCAGGGACACCGAGGGGAGTCCCTTCGGGCTGGCCCTGCGCGGTCACTCCGAGCAGCGCTGAAGCTCACCGCACGTCGCGGACCGGGCGGGTTCCCTCGCCACGCGACGAACAACGTGCACTTGGATAGCCTAGGAGCATGGACGACCAGTCGATTCTCAGCCGCATCGAGGCGCTTGTTCACGAGGAGCATGCGCTCCAGGGCCGCGAGGAGGGCGACGCTGTCCGCGACGAGGCGCTGGCCAACGATCGCAAGCGCCTCGAAGACCTCTCGGTGGAGCTCGACCGCTGTTGGGATCTTCTGCGCCAACGCAGGGCACGCCGCGACGCGGGTGGAGATCCCGATGAGGCGAGCGAGCGCGACGCCGACACCGTCGAGAAATACCTGCAGTAGGCCCTGAGTGATCGTCGGCCTCGGAGACATCTACGCACAGATTCCGCGCCGCGAGGAGGTCAGGGAGCTGATGCGCGCGACCCAGGCGAGCGTCAGGGAGCAGCCCGGCTGCATCAGCTACGCCTTCGCCGAGACGCTCGACGACCCCGGGCACTTCGTAGTCGTCCAGCGCTGGCGCGATCAGGCCGCGGTCGACGAGCACTACGGCTCGCGGGCCTTCGCCGACTACCAGGCCAAGATCACCGATCTCCTGGTTCGGAGCTCGGAGCTGAGCCTCCACGTCGTCCAGGAGGGCTTTCGCCCGGTCGGCGCCTCGCCGCCGAGCTCGGTCAACGAGGACTGACGCGATCGCCCGAGGCGCCGGCGGCGCGCGAGCTACGCCAGCTCGCCCCCGGCAGCGGCACCGTCGCCCGCCGCCAGTGGCGCTTCACGCAGCAACCGGTTCCACGCCTCGGCCGTCAGGCATGAAGGCTCGGTCTCGTCCAGGAACGCGCGTACCGTGGCGGCGAATCGATGCGGGTCGTCGATCTGGGGAAAGTGGCCCGAGTCCTCGAACGTGACGAGCCGGCTCCCTGGCATCTGCGCCGCCCCGCGATGGGCGTGGCCGACCGGGATGATCGGGTCCCGCTCGCCCCAGAGCACCAGCGTCGGCATCCCGGCCGCGAGATACAGGCGATCGCTCGCGTCGATGCGCTGGCCCTTGAAGTTGACGACCGAGCGCAGCGTGTCGAGGAACGCCGCACGGCCTTCGCCGTCGGCAAGCGTCGCAAAGCCGCGACCGACCTCGCCGAGGTCCGGGGCCGCTCGCAGTCCTACGCGCCGCAATGCCGCCATGCTCGCGCGCCCCAGCGCCGTGATCGGCGCGATCGTCAGAGCGATCGCCAACTCCGAGCCGGGTAGCGTCGCGGCTCGCAGCAGCAGGTTCACGGTCCGTCCGAGACCGCCGCTCGAGACCAGCACGAGTCGCTCGGTGCGCTCGGGAAACATGTAGGCGAACTGCATCGCCACGCCGCCGCCGAGCGAGTGCCCGACCAGCGTCGCCTGCTCGTGGCCCAGCTTGACCAGCAGGTCGCGCAGCATGCAGGCGAGCGAGCCGAGCGAGTAGTCGCCGGGCCCCTTGCCGGATGATCCGTGACCCGGCAGGTCCGGCGCGATGACGGTCGCGCGCCGTGCGAGGAGCGGCAGGCTCGCGCGCCAAGCCTCGCTGTCGGAGGCGATGCCATGGATCAGCAGCAGCACCGGCCCTTCGCCGGCTGTGAGATACGAGATTCGACGCCCATGCAGTTGCGTCTCCTCGCGACGGGGCTCGAGATCGCGCAGCGGTGTCGCCTGTGTCATTCGATGACCTCCTGCCGTGCTGGGGAAACGGATCATGAAGCGTTACCAGGCGGAATTTCCTCGCGCATGACGGGACTGCCGTATTTGCGGGGAAGCGAGGATCCTACGGACGGACATACACCGACCTGGCCAGCCGGGTTTCACGCCGGGCCGGGAAGGGTAGATGCACCCTCCATCAGGGGGAGAGTCAGGGTGTGAGACGCGCCGGGAGGCGGGAACGTCGGGCCGTGATCGTGGCGGCCATGCTGATGGCCGCCAGTGGCGGCACGCTGGCGTCGGTCGACGCCGGGGCCGCGAGCTGCGGCGGCTTTGAGAACCCGTGCTCCCAGGAAACCTCGCAGCAGTTCGGCTACGGCAGCGTGCAGCGCCACGACACGCCGAACGATCCAAGCTACGACCAGTCCGAGCCCGACACCCAGCAGCCTCCGCCAAATCGCTCCTCCAACCTCTACGACGAGCGATTCGACCTGTTCGGCTTCCCCTCCCAGCTCACGACCAACGCGATCTACGCAATCGGCCCCAATGCCGGCAGGCCGATGGTCGCCGGCTTCAACGCGGCGGGCGCGTGGAAGGCCGAGCGGGGCCGAGCGGACGCGGTCGTGGCGATCCTCGACACGGGCATCGTCTGGGGCGAGCGCGGGCTGCGCGACCAGATCCACCTGAACACCGGCGAGCTGCCCTACCCGGAGGACGCGGAAGGGCACACGCACGGCACCTATGACCTCAACGGCGACGGCGTCGTCAACGTCGAGGACTACGCCCAAGACCCGCGCGTGAGCCTCTCCTACGGCGGCCGCACGGGCCCGCCCGCGCTGATCACCGCCCAGGACCTGATCCACGCCTTCGGCGCATGCCAGATCGACTCCTCCACACATCAGATCCTGCAATGCGTCCCCGGCCACCACTTCGACAACGACAACAACGGCTTCGCCAACGACATCGCCGGCTGGAACTTCTTCGACAACAACAACGAACCGGCCGACCTCTCGAGCTACTTCGCGGCCCACCATCACGGCACGGGCCGTGCGCTCGACGCTGCCGAGCAGGGCAACGACGGGCAGGGCTCGATCGGCGTCTGCCCCCACTGCCAGCTCATGCCCGTGCGTACCTGGGACACGTTCGTCTCCGACGCGAACACGTTCGCGCTCGGGATCATGTACGCGACCGACAACGGCGCCAGGGTCGTCGAGGGGGCGAATGGCAGCCTTTACCACTCCGCATTCGCCGAGGCGGCCTCGCAGTACGCCTACGACCACGGTGTCGTCCAGACGTTCTCGGGCGACGACCTCAACACCGGGAACCACAACTACCCGGCCAACTACGGCCACGCGATGCTGATCCAGGGCAGTGTCCCGGACACGGTCGGCCTGGGCACCAGCTCGAGCCAGTGGGTCGAAGGCGAGAAGCTGTGCGGTGCGACGGGACAGCCCCCGTGCCTTGGCTCCAATGCCCCTGTCGGCACGTTCTTCCGCGGCGCCAACACCACCCAGTACGGGGGCAAGAGCTCGATCGCGATGGAGGGTCCAACCGGCTCGGTCAACACGAGCAAGGCCGCCGGCGCGGCCGCCCTCGTCGCGAGCGCCGGGCTGGACCATGGCACCCCGCTGCGGCCCGACGAGGTTCGCGAGCTGCTCGAGCAGACCGCCGAGCGGGCCCTGACCGGCAACACCGAAGGCGCCGGCGTGGCCGACCTGGGCGCGAACCCCGCGCTGCCGAGCGACGAGCAGTGGACACCGCACTTCGGCTGGGGGCGGGCGAACGTCGGGGCGGCCGTGGGCGCCGTGCTCAGCGGCGACATCCCGCCCGAGGCAGTGATCGACTCGCCGGACTGGTACGCCCCGCTGACGGGAGCGAACGCCGAGATCACGGGTCTCGCGCGCGCGCGGTTCGCCAGCGCCGGACAGCTCCACTGGAAGCTGATGTGGGGAGCCGGCCAGGCGCCGGCGACGTGGACGACCGTGCGCGAAGGCGAATCGAGCGGCACCGTCACGGACTTCGGCTCGATCGACCTGGCAGCGGTGCGCCAGGCGCTCGCGACCTACGTCGTGCCGCCCGACGCGGGCGGACCGACCTTCGCGCCGGGAGCGGCGAACCCGTTCCAGCACGAGTTCACCGTGCAGCTCGAGGTGAGTGGGCAGGGCATCCCGCTGACGGGCATCGACCGTCGCGTGTTCGACACGTTCAACGATCCGACGCTCCGCCCGGGCTACCCCAAGCGCCTGGGAACCGGCGGCGAATCGCCGACGCGCTACGCCGATCTCAATGGCGACAACATCCAGGAGCTGATCGTCCCCAGCGAGGACGGGCTGGTACACGCGTATGAGCCGGGCGGCGCGGAGCTGCGCGGCTGGCCCGTGCGCACCGAAACAGAGCAGGCGGCGCTCGGGCACTCGGGCTCGCCCGGCCTCGCCGCGCTGGGGTTGCCGCGCGAGCCTCCGCGGGGACCGCTGATCGCCGATCTCAGCGGCACCGGGGCCGGCGACGTGATCGTCGCGGCTGGGACCCACGTGTACGCATGGCACGGGAACGGCAAGCCGGTGAGCGGATTCCCGGTGTCCTCCAACCCGGCGTTCTGCGGGCCGGCGCTCGAGACCGACAGCAGCCATCCGAAGTGCGGATTCCTGGCGGCGCCGGCGCTCGCGCACCTCGAAGGCTTCACGAAGAAGCCGGACATCGTCGAGCCCAGCCTCGACGGGCACCTCTACGCGTGGCGGGCGAACGGAACCCCCGTGCCGGGCTATCCGGTGGCGCTCGTCGACCCGGCGCAGGCCGCCGCCGGCAAGCAGATGATCGCCGAGTCGATAAACGACCCAGCGGTTGGCGATCTCTCGGGCGCCGGCCACGACGACGTGGTGGTGGCGAGCAACGAGGTCTACGGCGCGCCGCCGTCAGGCAGCGATGTCAGCTTTGCCGGCGTGACCGCATCGGCCGCGGGCTCGAGCGCCCGTCTCTACGCGATCGACGGCGCGACCGGCAAGATCATGCCCGGCTGGCCGGTGGCGATGCCGGGCATCATCCAGAACGTCCTGCCGCTCGTGGGTCCCGGCCAGGACGCCGCGATCGCCAGGCTCGGCGGCCAGACGGCGATCGTCGCGTCCGCGACGGGCGGTGCGCTCGAGGAGCTCAGCCCCGCCGGACAGGTCCTGCGCACGATGCAGCAGACCGGTCCACCGGCGTTCGGCTCCGGGTCGGATGCCACCGACCGCACCGCCGCCCTGAACCTGTTCGAGTCCGCCTCGATCGGCGACCTGCTCGCAACGGGCACGCCCGACGTCGTCAAGTACGAGCTGTCGCTCGGCCAGGCGGCCAACCTGCTGCTCGTCGGGCAGAACTTCCCCTACAACCACCTGATCGGGGCGTTCGACGGCTTGACCGGAGCGACGCTTCCGGCGTTTCCGACGATCACCGACGACTATCAGTTCCTGTCTGCCAACAACGTCGCCAAGGTCGACCCCGAACTGCCGAGCAACCAGATCGTGGCGGGCACCGGCCTCGGACTGCTGCATGCCTACGACGGCGCCACGGGCCTCGACGTCCCGGGCTTCCCGAAGCAGACCGGAGGCTGGCTGGCCGCGCCGGCGTCGCTGTCGTTCGATGGCCGCATGGCCGACATGACACGCGAGGGCTACCTGTTCGAGTGGCAGACGCAGGCTCCCGCCTGCCAGAGCGAGTGGCCGACCTTCCGTCACGACCAGCAGGACAGCGGCAACTACAACCACGACGGGACGCCGCCGGACGCGCCGGCCAACCTGACGCTCTCAGCGCTCGGCGGAGGCAGGTTCAGGCTCGCGTTCACCGCGCCCGGCGACAACGGTCCCTGTGGCACCCCGGCCTCCTACCTGACGCGGGTGGACGGCAGGCTCGTGGACCTCGGCCTCGCTGCGCCCGCGGCGGGCGGAACACCGTTCAGCGCCGAAGTCTCGCTCCAGGCTGGCGCGCGGCGGCTGTCGATCCAGGCCCGTGACAATGCGGGCAACATCGGACCCGCGGCCAGCGTGGCCGTACCCTAGGGCGACGGCGCTACCCCATGCTGATCGTGTGCCGCCGCACGGAGAAAGGGGCCTGGGGGCGGGCGCGGACGGCCATCGCGATCGGGATCGTGGCCGCTTTCGCATCGACGACGGCGCCCGCTCGGGCCGCATCGTCGTTCCAGGCCGGCGCCGCGAGCGCGGACATCACACCGCCGCCATACACCGAAGCCTCCGACGGCGCGTTCGTTCCGGCGTGCGCGACGAGCATCGCGCAGGTCGCCCAGCTGTGGCCCGGACCACGGCGGTTCGCGTTCGAGAAGCCCTACGTGGATCTCTATGGGGTGGGACGCTACGCGCCCGGGGACCCGTATTGCGACGCCGACCACTCGGGTCGGTACGAGGCGCCCTACATCGCTGGTGGGAGTGGCCAGAATCACTGGCCCACGACGGTCGAAGCAGGCAACGGGCCTGCGGCCCGTGCGATCGTGCTCAAGGCCGGCACGCGCCGCGTCGCGGTCGTCGCGGTTGACTCGATCGGCCTGTTCAACGTGACCATCGACCGCATTCGCGCGAGGGTCGCGCAGCTCGATCCGACGCTCACGGGCGTGTTCGTGTCGAGCACGCACGACGAGTCGGCGCCCGACCCGATCGGACTCTGGGGGCCCGACGGGAGCGACCTGCCCAACCACCCGCCGACGCCGACCGCGACGAGCAGCGGCGTGGACGAGTACTACCTCGAATTCCTGGTCGACCGCGTCGCCGGCGCGGTGCTCGCAGCGGACGCCGCCCGCCGCGCTGCGACGCTCGACGTGGCGATCGGCTCGATGCCGTCCAACACGCAGAGCTGCTGGTCCTCCTACCCCTACATCGACGACCAGTCCATGCCGGTGATGCAGGCGCGCGACCAGCGCGGGCAGGTGATCTTCACGCTCGCCGACGTCAGCACCCACGCAGAGACGCTCGCGTTCTCCGGGGTCCCCTCGTACATCTCGACGCTCTCGGCCGATTGGCCCGGCGCTATGCGCAGCGCCTTCGAAGCCCGCTGGCCGGGCAGCGTCGGCATGGAGGTCGCGGGCATGGTCGGCAGCGTCGAGACACCGACCGTCTACGAGCCCCAGAGCACCCAGGTGCTGCGCACACCCGGCGCCCTGCACGGCGTGCCGGGAAACCCGGACGGATGCTCGAGCGTCTATCCGGAGCCATCTACCGGCACCCCGGTGACGGACGCGAAAGCGTTCATCCCGGCGTACGGGCAGAGCGTCGCGGACGCCGCAGCCTCGGCGCTCGCGGTGGGGCGCACCGTCGTCCCGACATCGCTGCAGAGCCAGCAGGAATCGCTGTGCGTGCCCCTCGAAAACAATCTCTTCGTGGCCGCCTACGCGGCCGGCCTGTTCCCCGACCGCCCGCGCTACTCCGACCCGGCCTGCAGCGTCCAGACGTCGACGCCGAGCGGTGCCGCGTCCTCGTCACCGCAGGCGCCCGGGGCCTCGGTCGAAGCACAGGCGAACTGGCTGAAGACCGACGTCGCCGTGCTCACGCTCGGGCCGATCCAGCTCGCCTACTCGCCCGGCGAGGTGTTCCCGTTCACGGAGGTTCGTGGCCCGATCGACGAAGCACAGATGCCGTTCCCGACAAACTGCTACGACCCGTCGAGCGAAAGCTTCTTCTGCGGCACTCCCCTTCCGATGACGCCGTGGGTGTCGGCCGAGATGACGCGGCCGTACCGCTTCCTGGTCGGCCTCGGCGAAGACATGGCGGGCTACCTGTTCCCGCCGGGCAACTTCGTCGGCACCGAAGGCGAGGTCAACCAGCAGCCGTGGCTCGCTTACGAGAGCACGAGCAAGAACGGAGCACACGACCGCTTCGGGCACGGCCATTCCGACGACGCCGAGAGCGTCGGTCCATACGCCGGCCTGTCCGTGACCAGCGCCCTGCAGCGACTGCTCGCAGCTGACGGCGGCGGCTCGCGGGTGCTGCCCGGCCTGTATCTGGACGCGGGCGGCCGGCTCTCGGACAGCCCGTTCGCGAGCGGCGCGTTCACCGGAGCAGTCGGCGTCGAGGTGCTGCCGGCCGGCGGCCGTCCCCCGCAGAAGCTGCTGATCGGCTCGGCCGCGGCCGCTTGGGCGACGTTCGACGCGCTGCCCGACACGGGCACGGCCGGCACCTCGCTCCCTTACTCGGTCCGAACCGGCGGGGTGCTCCTCAGCTCCGGCCACCCGCTGCTCGTGGACGTCTTCGCCGGCGCGAGGGCGCTCGGGCTCTAGCGCTCAAGAAGCGCGGAATCGTTCCGGCAGGAGGTCCGCCTCGCTTCGCGCTTCGCGAGCTCTGAGATCTCGGCATCGGACTTGGCGATGGGCAGTGATAAACAGATGTCCCCGCAGACAATTGTCTGCACTAGCTTCTTCCCGCCCGCCCCCTCGCCGGCGGGAAGACCATGCGCTGCAGGCGGCTCCAACAACCGCGGGTCGGACGGACGCCCGACGATCCGCGAAAGCTCGTATCCCGGCTGGTGGCGGGCCGCAGCCTGCACCCGATGCTCACGGCGGTCGCGGCGGCATGTGCGGGGACGTGCTGGTCTGCGTCGAGCGGCGCGGCCGCATCCAGCACTCCGCTCACCGGATTTCTCTCGGCGCCGACGGATCAGCTGGCCGTCCCGGGGATGCTTGCCGGTGCCGAGATCACGCCGGAGGGGGACATCTACACGGGCTGGGCCGAGTACGAGCTGCGAATCGGTCCCCGACTGCAAGCCTGGAGGCAGCCGACCAGGGTCCTCCCCGACGCCGGGCTGCCGCTGCTCTCGAGCACGGTGCTCGCGGGAGGCGTGCGCTACGTGCAGACCGTCTACGCGGTCGGCGTCGCCGGACGGCCGGTCGCCTACGACACGCTCACCGCTACTAACGAGACCAACCGCTCGCGCCAGGCGTCGCTGGCGATCGCGGTGGCGTACACACGCGGACGGCAGGTCAGGGGCCCGCA
Organism: Solirubrobacteraceae bacterium; assembly: GCA_035567055.1. Classification (GTDB taxonomy): domain Bacteria; phylum Actinomycetota; class Thermoleophilia; order Solirubrobacterales; family Solirubrobacteraceae; genus Palsa-744. The sequence continues at coordinate 11,814 of DATMQX010000050.1, read as the reverse complement.
TGGCGTGATCACCGGGGCCTACCGCTACGAGCGGCCTGTGACGGGCGGGCGCGACGGGCTCTACGACCAGCCCGGCCGGCCCTACTCCGCCACGCTGCGCTATCGAGCGCAGGGGCGGGATCTGATCAGCTCGGGCGTGCTGCTCGCCCGCGGACCGGCCGTCGCCAGCCGCCCGCTGGGGAGTGCGGGAGGCGCCTCGCCGAGCGAAGCGCACGGAGCGAGGCTGTTCAGAAGCACCCTGGGACCCCACGGACGCGTCGTGCTCACCTGGCAGATTCCACTGTGCCCGCCCATCGCCGGCCCAAATGCCGACAGGATCCTCGACGCGGTTCCCGCAAGCAGGGCACGGGTCGAGCTCGCGCGGATCTGGAGCGCGCAGGAGGCGGGCATGATGACGATCAGCCTGCCGGAGCCGAAGGTCGTCGAGGCCTACCGGGCCGCGATCAGTGAGATTCTCGCTTCCCGCTACCTGAGTGCCTCCGGCTGGGTGCAGGGGTCCAACAAGCTGCAGTACCAGGCCTTCTGGCTACGCGACGCCTCGATCGACACCTACGCCCTGGATCTCGCGGGCCTTCATGCGCAGGCGCTGCAGAACCTCGGGTTCCTCGACGGCTTCCAGGAAGCGGACGGGCTCTTCATCAGCCGGGCCGGCCAGTATGACGGGCTCGGCCAGGCGCTGTGGGTGCTAGATGAGCACGCACGTCTCGCGGGAGCGCCGGCGTATGCCGCCGGCCAGCTCGGGCGGATCGGCGCCGCGATCGGCTGGCTCGCCGCGGTGACGAGCGCCGATCCGCTGGGGCTGCTGCCGCCCAGCAACCCCCACGACGACGAGCTCGCATACGGGCATATAACCGGTGACGACCTGTGGGCCGCGGCCGGCCTGCGTGCGGCGATCGACGCCGCGAAGCTCGCCGGACGCGAGGACCTCGCCCGCCTCTGGCGCGAGTTCGATCGGCGCTTCGAGTCCTCCCTGGAGCGCGCGATCGCCGCGGCCACCGCGCGAGCGGGGCACATCCCGCCGGTGCTCGACTCGCAAGCGGGCCGGGATTGGGGCAACTACCACGCCTCGTACCCGGTCCCGGTGCTGCCGGCGGACTCGCGCGCGGTGAGCTCCACGCTGGCGTGGGCGCGCGCTCATTTCGCCGAGGGGCTCGCGACCTACGCGGGCGGCCGCAGCCTGCACGACTATCTCGGCTTCAGCGTCTTCCAAACCGAGCTCGCCGCAGGCGACCGGGCCGACGCCGTCGCCGGGCTGTACTCGGAGCTCGCCCACACGACGGCCACCGACGGCGGCTGGGAGTGGGGCATCGCTCCGTTCGGCGCTCGCTCCTCCCCTGTGAACCTCGCACCGCACGGCACCTTCGCAGGCGACTACGTGGCGCTGCTTCGCAACATGCTCGTCGCCGACCGCGCCGGCGGCGTCTCGCTGCTGGAGGGCGCGAGCCCCGCATGGCTTCGCCCGGGCCGGCAGATCACCGTGAGCGGAGCGCCGACGGAGCACGGAACGGTCTCCTTCACCGAGCGCTCCACCCGCCGCGGGGAGACGCTGAGGTGGAGCACCAGCCTCGCGGCCGGGACTCCTCTGACGTGGACGCTGCCGCCCTGGTCCAGGCGCGCGCGAGACCGCTACGGCCGGCCACTCGGAAGCGTGATCGCCCTGCCCGGCGCTTCGGGGTCGCTCGCGGTCACGTTCGAAGGACGCCCGCCGCGACTCTCATACGCGCTCGCCGTCGCGAAGCTCGATTCGGCGTATCGAGCACGCGGCCTGCTCGCCCCGATCGTGCGGGCGCGCGACTGACGGTGGCGCCCTCGCGACCGGGAGAGCTGCCGACCGGCATCGCGATCCTCGGTCTGCTGATCGAGCGACCCGACACGATCGCCGGCCTCGGCGTGCGTCTGCGGGAGGAGCATCCCGGGGGTCAATGGCCGCGCAACTCGGCCCACACGAGCGTGCCGGCTCTGGCGGAGAACGGGCTCGTCCGCGTGGCGCGTCGCGGTCGCGAGCGGTCGCTGGACCTGTATGAGACGACGAGCGGCGGCGTCGAGCACTTCCGGGCGTGGCTCAGGAGCTCGGCCGCCGTCGTGCCCGCGCGGCGCGACGCGCTGCGCGCGAAGCTCAAATACGTGGAGCGCGAGGAGCACCTGCGGGCGATCCTCGGGGAGATGCGTCGCCAGGAGCAGCTCTGCAGGCGTGAAGCCGAGGCGGCCGTGACGCGATACGCGACGGCACGTCAGCTGTCGCTCGCCGGCGAGGAGGGTGCGGCGCGCTGGCGTTCGAAGGTCCAGCGGGCGCTGATGGTCGACGAGGCGAACCTCTGGTACGAGCGGACGCGCGGGCTCAAGCGTCTGCGCCAGCAGCTGGAAGGAGCGCTCGACACGTGATGGAGCCTCGGCAGCCCGTCGCGGCGTTCGCATCTGATCGTCTCTGTTCCGATGAGAACGATTTGACCGATTCTCGGACTCTCACCACCCAGGATCACCGCCGTTCAGATGAAGGCAAGAGCGCTTCCCACGACGCTGCTTCTCGCTGCATGGCTGCCGGCCGGCTGCGGCAACTCCGTGGCGCCTCGCGGCGGCGCGCTCACGGCTCTGACCCCTCCGGCGACCTACGCCGACTACCCCGCCCTCCGGCGAGAGGGTCCGAGCGGGATCGGTCTCGTCGAGCCATCCCGGGCGCGTGCTGCCGCCACCAGCAGGACCCGGCCTCTCTGGGTGGGCGAGCAGGCCGGACGGCGCACTGGCCGGCTCGTGGGCTCCGCTCCGCAAGGCGCCCCCGAACCGGATATCGCGTCGGCGCGAGAGCTCGCTCGTCTCGGGCGGGCGCGCATCTGGATTGCGCGCAGCAGCAGCGGCGGGATCTGCGTCCTGTCCTTCCGCCCTGAACTCGGCCCACGCTCGGCGACCTACCACTCGGTCAGCGCCTCGTGCGGCTCCGCCGCCGGCCTCGCGCGAGGAGCGGTGGAGATCGAGCGCGCAGCCGGCCGCAGCGCGCGCTGGCTCGTCTCCGGGGTCGCTCCACGCGAGATCTCCGCGGTGACGCTGCGCCTGTCCGGGGGACGGGCGCTCACCGTTCCGGTGACCGACAACGCTTATTCCGCCACCGTCGAGCGGCCGGTCGAAGGGCTGGCGTTCGTGGCCGGCGGGATGGGGCACTAGAAAACCCAACCCAGGAGGCTCAAGATGAAGAAGACGCTCCTCACTTCGCTCGCAGCGCTGTGTGTCAGCGCGGCGCTCGCAGCTCCGACGGCGAGTGCAAGCTCGGAATATTTCTACAACGGATACCTCGGAAACGGGGGCGCCGTCTCCGGCGTGCCTCACGGCTCGACCTATTTCGTCGGGGCGTACACGGGCAGCACGAACAACCGCTACTGCATCTTTCTACAGAACGCGAATGGTGTCCTCTGGTATGAAAAATGCGTTTCGTTCTCGACGAGCAACACCGAGTCCTTCCCCTCGCAGTTCGGGCGTGGCTACCTGTTCAACAGCGGCGGTGGCACGGCGCACTTCATCGCCGAAGAGCGTTGGTAGCGCCAACCAACGTCCCGGAAGCGGCGCCGGTGGTCCGTAGGGCGCGATAACGAGAGGCATGGCCAGCCCCGGGGTCGGCAGCTCGCGGCCCCGGGACTGGCGCTTCGCGCGAGCGGCTCGAGTGGGTACCCTCCCTCAACGGCGCACAGCAGGGCTCGACACGGCGGGCCCGCGAGGGAAAGGAGCACCTATGAGCAGCCGCACGTACGTGATCGGCGTCGGCATGTCGAAGTTCGACAAGCCCGGCACGAAGGACGGCGACTACCCCGACTGGGTACTCGAGGCGGGATCGCGGGCGCTCGCCGACGCGGGCATTCCGTACGAGTCCGTCCAGCAGGCGTTCGCGGGCTACTGCTACGGCGACTCCACCTACGGTCAGCGCGCGATCTACGGACTCGGCCTGACCGGCATTCCCGTCGTGAACGTCAACAACAACTGCTCGACCGGCTCGAGCGCCCTGTTCCTCGCGCGCCAGGCGGTCAAGGGCGGCCTGGTCGACTGCGCGCTTGCGGTGGGCTTCGAGAAGATGGAGCGCGGCTCTCTGGGGATGAAGTACACCGACCGCACGTCGGCGATGGACAAGCACATGTCGAGGATGTTCGAGATCCGCCCGCCCGAGGAGTCGCCGTTCGCTCCGCAGATGTTCGGGAACGCCGGACGCGATCACATGGAGAAGTACGGCTCGACGCCCGACCACTTCGCGTGGATCGGCTGGAAGAATCACAAGCACTCGGTCAACAACCCCTATGCGCAGTTCCAGGAGGAGTACTCGATCGAGGACATCAAGGGCGCGAAGATGATCCATGACCCGCTGACGAAGCTGCAGTGTTCGCCCACCTCCGACGGCGCCGCCGCGGCGCTCGTCGCAAGCGAGAGGTTCGTCGAGGAGCACGAGCTCTCCGGCCAGGCGATCGAGATCGCCGGCCAGGCGATGGTCACCGACCTCTCCTCGACGTTCGACGAGACCGCGGACTGCATAAGGATCGTCGGCTACGACATGAGCAGAGAGGCGGCGCGCCAGGCCTACGAGGAGGCGCAGTTGGGACCCGACGACGTGCAGGTGGTCGAGCTGCACGATTGCTTCAGCGCGAACGAGCTGATCACCTACGAGGCCCTGGGGCTCGCCGAGGAGGGCCACGGCCATGAGCTCGTCGACGCTCGGGAGACGACCTACGGTGGACGTTGGGTGGTCAACCCGTCCGGGGGCCTGATCTCCAAGGGTCACCCGCTGGGCGCCACCGGACTGGCGCAGTGCAGCGAGCTCTGCTGGCAGCTGCGCGGGCAAGCCGAGGAGCGCCAGGTCGAGGGCGCGAAGGTCGGGCTGCAGCACAACATCGGTCTCGGCGGCGCCGCCGTCGTGACCGTCTACAGGCCTGCCGCCGGCTGACGCGAGCGGCCCCCTGGCTTGGGCGCCAGCTCTCATCTCTTTGTCCGCGACCGGTATGGGACGATCTCGCGCAAATAAGCTCGTGTTGGATCGAACTGATCGGTGGATGAACGTGCGCGACCAGCCAACGTCTTCGACGATGCATCTCATGACGTTCTCGAGGTGAACGCGTGCGCGGGACAGGAACGGGGCGGCGAGCATGACGACGCAGCGACGCATGCGCCTCGCGCTTGCAGCCGCGATGCTGGTGAGCGCCTGCGCCGTCGGCCTGGCCCAGGCGCCGACGGCGGGCTCCGCCCTGCCGAAGGTGTCGCTCCCGACCACCACGCTGCCCCAGACCACCACCGTCGGCCTACCCTCGACGGGTGTGCCGGTGCCAGAAGTCCCGGTGCCAGAAGTCCCCTCGGTCACCGTGTCCGTGCCGGGCACCACCGTCGGGCCGGTGTCGACCCCACCCGTGACGGTCTCGACCCCGGGCGCGGGCTCGGTCCCGACCCCCGTCCCACCTCCGGGCGGCGTCCCGCCTGTCGGCCTCCCCCCGCTCGCCGGAGGCTCCCCGCCATCCTCTGAACCTCCCACGCGCGCGCACGACGCCAGGGCGTCCGGATCGGCGGTCGCCTCCGGGCCATCCGGCCCGCGTCCGGCCGGCACACAGACGGCGCCCGCTGCCCTGCGCCACTCGTCGCGAGCCGGACGCTCCACGCAAGTGCCTGCGCCCGCGCGGCGTACCGTGACCCACGGCGTCTCGGGCCTGGCCCCGTCCGTTGCTAATCGCGGCGTCGCCTCGCCGAGCCCCTTGCACCCCGTCACCGGCCGGCCGGCACACCGGTCCGGCACGCACGGCAGCGGCAACCCGCTGGACGCGATCGGAAGGCAGATTCCCCTGCCCCTTCCCGTCCCCGATTGGAGCAAGCCGATCATCGCGGCGCTCCTGATCCTCGCGCTATGGCTCGGTGTTCGCTCGAGGGTCGCGGCGCTTCGCGCCCGACGGCTCGAGAGTCAGCGCACCTCGCTCCTGCGGGACGTGGGCTTCATGCAGACCGCACTCGTGCCGGAGATCCCGGCCCGGCTCGGTGGGTTGACGGTGTCCGTCGCCTACCGCCCGGCCGAGGGCCCGGCCGCCGGCGGAGACTTCTACGACGTGTTCGTCCCGGCGACGGGGAAGGTCGCCGTGATCCTCGGCGACGTCGCGGGCCACGGCCACGAGGCGCTCCGCCAGGCGGCGCTGATCCGCTACACCCTGCGGGCATACATCCAGGCCGGTCTCGAGCCGCGCATGGCGCTCGCGCTCGCAGGTCGAGCGCTCGGGCAACCTCGAGGCGAGTACTTCGCGACGGTCGCGGTGGGCATCTACGACCGGCGCGGCAGCCGGCTCACGTACTCGCTGGCGGGTCATCCTCCCCCGATCTTCCGCGGGTTCGCGGCCCCGGCGCCGTTGACGATCTGCTCCTCTGCGCCGGTCGGCTGGACGATGCCCACCGGCCGCCGTCAGAGCACGCTCACGCTTCCGCCGCGATCGGAGGTCTGCTTCTTCAGCGACGGCCTCATCGAGGCGCGCCTGGAGAACGGTCTGCTGGGGCGCGAGCGGCTTGCGCAGATCCTCGGCGAGCTCGATCCGCGAGCGCAGGCGCCGGACCTGCTCGCGCGCGTGCGAGCCGCTGCTCGGGAGACACCCGACGACATGGCTGCGTGCATCCTGGCCCCGGAGGCGGGGGCCAGGGCAGGCGCGCACGTCGAGGAGCTCGAAGCGGACGTCAGGGAACTCGCGAGCGGCGAGGTCGAGCGCTTCATCGACGCGTGCCGGATCCCTGCCCCCGCGATGGCGCGGGCGATGAAGCACGCGTTCGACATCGCCGGCGCGTCCGGCACCGTGCTGCTGCGTATCGAGCGCGGGCGGGCGGGCGCCACGATCACCGCCATGCCCCCGGCCGTCCCGACGCTCGTGCCACTGGCCTCGCAGGCCGTCGCGAGCGCCGCGCCTGATGTCACGCGTCGCGAGGCGGCGACGCAGGCGCGGTCAGAGCCGACCCGCCCCGCCCTTCCGCTGCGGCGTGCCTCCGATCGGGAGCCGTCGGCGCCCGGGCCCGCCGCCGCCGAGCTTCTGTGAGCCGCGGCCGCGACCCGGCTGGCGGGCCGCCTCTCAGCTTGGCGTCGCCGCGGTGCGGTCCGCCTCGCTGAGCCCCTCGGCCGGAACGCCGGCCGCAGCATAGGCATCCACGGCGTCGAGCGTTTCCGACTTCAACAGGGCCTGCGCAAGGTTCTCGAGCGCGTCGCGATGATCCACCAGCAGGCGGGTAACCTCCTCGCGCGAGCTGTCGACAAGCCTTCGGACCTCATCGTCGATCAGCCGCTGTGTCGCCTCGGAGGTCTCGCTGACGCCGGGGAACAGCGGCCCCTGACCGTCCGGCGGAAGCACCGCGACCGGTCCGACGGCTTCGCTCATCCCCCAGCGCCCGACCATCTGACGTGCGATCTGGGTGAGCTGCTGGATGTCGGACTCTGCGCCCGAGGTGATGGTGCCGTACACGACCTCCTCGGCCACGCGGCCCCCGAGGGCAACCCGGATCTTCGTTTCGAGGTCCTCGCGCGAGTACGAGACGCGGTCTGAGTCGGGCGTGGAGAGGGTTACGCCGAGCGCCATGCCCCGAGGGATGATCGAGACCTTGCGCACGGGGTCCGCGCCGGGGGTGAGCATGCCGACGAGGGCGTGCCCCGACTCGTGGTAGGCCGTGCGCTCGCGGTCCGCCGGAGCGAGCACGATGCCACGTGGCGAGCCGAGCAGGATCTTCTCGAGCGAGTCCGTGAAGTCGCTCATCTCGACCTTCTCGTGGCCCTGCCTGGCAGCCTGCAACGCGGCCTCGTTTGCGAGGTTCGCAAGGTCCGCGCCGACCATCCCCGGCGTGCTCTTAGCGAGCGCATCGAGATCGACGTCGGGCGCCAGCGGGATCTTGCGGGTGTGGACTTCGAGGATCTGGCGCCGTCCGTCACGGTCTGGGGCCTGAACCGTGACGCGACGATCGAAGCGCCCGGGCCTGAGCAGCGCGGGATCGAGGATCTCCGGCCGGTTCGTGGCGGCGAGCACGATCACCGCCTCGGCCGGCTCGAAGCCGTCGAGCTCGGTCAGGATCTGGTCGAGTGTCTGCTCTCGCTCGTCGTTGGCCCCTGTGACCGACACCGATCCCTGACGCGAGCGCCCGATCGCGTCGATCTCGTCGATGAAGACGATCGCCGGAGCGGCCTCCTTGGCCTTGGCGAACAGGTCCCGCACGCGCGAGGCCCCCACGCCGACGATCGCCTCGATGAACTCCGAGGCCGAGATCGCGAAGAACGCCGCGTGCGCCTCACCGGCGACGGCCCGCGCGAGCAGCGTCTTGCCGGTGCCGGGCGCGCCCGACAGCAGCACGCCGTGAGGCATGCGCCCGCCGAGGCGGCCGTAGCGCTCCGGATTGCGCAGGAAGTCGACGATCTCGGTGAGCTCCCGCTTGGCCTCGTCGATGCCCGCGACGTCTTCGAACGTCACACGGATCTTCTCCGGGTCCACGCGCCGCGCCTGCGAGCGCCCGAAGTTTCCGAGCGCGCCCATCGCCCCACCGGCTTTCGCTGCCCGCCGGGCGAGCAGCACGAACAGGCCCACGATCAGCAGCGTGGGCCCGAACCCGAGCAGCAGCTCGGCAAGGAGAGACGGACTGCTGGTCGTGGGTTTCGCGTTGATCTGCACCCCCTTCGACCTGAGGAGCGCCGACAGTTCGCTGCCGTTCCAGAACGACGGGATCTCCGTCTTGAAATGGGTGGTCGGCGTCGCGTTCTTGCTGCTCGGCGGATAGCGCACCTTGGTCGTGAACGTGCCTTCGACGGTGTCGCCCTTGGTCGAGATCGACCTGACCTGTCCGGCCTGAACGTCCTGGAGGAAGACGGGGTTGAAGGGGATCGTCACCCGCGGCTGGGACGTGGAAGGCTGGAAGAACAGCAGCGAGAGCCAGTTGAGCGCCAGCAGGCCGAGAACGAACCACAGGAAGCCCTGCCTGCGATGAACCGGCGGGCCGCTCGGCGCCTGCTCGGGCATGCCCCGGCCGTCGGGCGCCGGGGACACATGCCAGCCCCGCTTGTCCCGCGGCATCGGCGGGTGCGTGTCGGTCTGGCTGGCGCTGTCGCTTGGAGGCTCCGGCGGCACTGCTACATCCTACGCAGGCTCAGTCCTCCACCAGCCCTCGCGCGCCGGGACCCCGTATCCGCCCTGCGGCCGCCTCGCACGTACGGGCGGTGAGGTCAACCTCGCGTTTGACCTAGGGCTCCGGCCGCTCAGCGCGATCGCTGGATGATTCTCGCAACGCCCTTCGCAGGGATGTGGCGAGAAGCGCGATCACCGCCACTGGCATCACCCACCACGCCGTGACGCCGCGATCGGCGATCAGCGCGGTCAGCCCGAGCGCGATGAGGACGCCCAACGCGATCACCCAGTCGTCGCCGACGATGAAGTCGTACCAGAAGCGAAGGAACGCGCCGATGTATCTCATGCCTCTCCCCCCCTCCGCACCGGTGAGAGGCGCGGAAGACCGCGCTCGCGGCGCAGCAGCCTGACCGCCGCCAGCGAGGTCACCAGCAGCAGCCCCAGGATCGCGAGGAGCGCGCCGTCTTCTCCGGGCCACGACACGCCGGCGCCCTCTGCGCTCCAGAACGTGCCGAACGTGGTCAGCAGCAGCCCCACGGTGAACTTCAGCGTGTTCTCCGGCACGCGGCTCAACGGCGCCCGCACGAGCACGCCCGCGCCGAGGACGATCACGAAGGCGGCCGCGGCCGCCGCGGCGGCGGTCGCCACGCCGTTGTGCTGTGCGGCACCGAAGGTGATCACGATGAACGCAACCTCGAGGCCCTCCAGAAAGACTCCTTTGAACGACACGGTGAACGAGTACCAGTCCAGTGTCGATGGTCCGCCGCGGCTCGCCTCACCTGCCTCCGCGCGCTCCTTCTCGAATGCGGCCGCCTCGTCGTGAAGCGGCTTGTACCCGCCGGCGCGGAGGATCGCCTTGCGCAGCCATTGGAGCCCGAAGACCAGCAGCAGGCCGCCCACCACGAGGCGCAGGGTGTCGATCGGCACGGAGGAGATCGCCGGGCCCAGGGCGCCGATCAGGACAGCGAGGGCGAGTGTCGCGGCACCCGCCCCGATCAGCGTGGAGCGCCACCCTCGCGTCACGCCGACCGCGAGCACGATCGTCAAGGCCTCGACCATCTCGACCCCACAGGCGAGGAAGGCGGTCAGAAAGAGGAAGACGCTTCGTGTCACGGTGGCCCACGCCAGTCTGGCACAGGCCCTCAGGCGTCGAGCGCGTTCACGACCGCGGGCGTCAGGGCCTCGATCGACGCGAGCACGACGTCCGCCTTTGCGAGCACGTGCTCCGGTGGCGGGAAGTGCTGGTTGGGGATCGCTATGACCTTCATCCCGGCCGATGCGGCCGCACGCAGACCGTTGGCCGAGTCCTCCACGGCCGCGCAGCGAGCCGGCTCGCATGAGATCCGACGAGCCGCCTCCAGGTAGACGTCCGGAGCCGGCTTGCCATGCGCCACCTCCTCCGATGAGACCGTCGCCCTGAAGTAGCTCTCCAGGCCGGCCAGCCCGAGCACCAGCGCGATGACCGGGCGATTGGCGGAGGACGCGAGCGCGAGCGGCCAGCGCGATGCGAGCGAAGCGACCGCCTCGCGGGCGCCGGGAAGCAGCGGCAGCCGTTCGCGGTAGAGAGCTTGCAGCCGGTCCACCACCGCCTGTGAGATCGCGTGCGGGGAAAGCGGAACGCCGAGCTCCTCGTGGATGTAGCGCGACCACTCGAGCGAGCTCATCCCCATCATCGCCCGCTGAGCATCCGCGCGCCAGCTACCCCCTGTCTCCTGCACGAGCGCGCGGCGCGCCTCGTTCCATACGGTCTCGGAGTCGACGAGCACGCCGTCGAGGTCGAAGATCACGGCCGCCGGCGGGGCCACGCCTTCAGTCCGCGCGATCGGCTGCGCGCGCGCGCACGTCCGCCTTCTCCTCGAGCGTCATCGTTCCCGGATGGCCGGGTCCCGGCCACGGCGTGAGCAGCAGCAGCACACGCGCGTCGCTGAGAGCTTCCACCTCGTGGCGCTCACGCGGTGCGAGGTACACGAGGACGCCAGCATCAGCCTCGACGAGCTGGCCTTTCTGATCGGCGACCGTGATCGCGCCGGCGACGACGATGATCCACGCTCCCTCGTGGACCTGGTGGTCCTGCAGCGTCTCGCCGGCGGGAAGGTCGAGCACGATCGCCCGCCCCTCCTCGCTCGAGGCGAGGATCTCGGGGTTGTGCGGTCTCCACGCGAGCCGCCTCAGATCCCAGCGCTCCACAGGCGGCAGTCTTGCACCTCGCGCAGCCGCGGGCCGCCTGGCGCGTGCAAGGCCCGACCAACCGACCGCGTGTGGCATCGTTGGCCACAGCTTGCACCGCGAACCGCACTCCGTCGATCCCGGGCGTGACCGGGGGGCCTCCCAGCCTGGCGAGGAGCCTGCCACCCGAGCGGTTCGAGCGAGCGTGGCCGGTGCCGTCCAGGGCGTCGGCTTCCGCGAGGCGACGCGACGGCGAGCCGATCAGCTCGGCGTCCTGGGCTGGGTGCGCAACGCCGACGACGGCACCCTGGCCGTGCACGCGGAGGGCCCATCGCCGGCCGTCGAGGCGCTCGTCGCCTTCCTTCAGCACGGTCCGCGAGGCGCTGCCGTGGCCGAGCTGAACGTTCAGGACGTTCGCGTCGAGGGCCATGAGCAGTTCGCGGTTCGCGGCGTCAGCGCCGGGAGCTTCGTCGTGCAGGAGCACGCTGCCACGACGCACCACTTCGATCTCCGCCTGGAGGTCGCCGGCGTCATGCGCTCCTGGGCTGTTCCGAAGGGCCCGTCA
>DATMQX010000049.1:0-14500 GCA_035567055.1 Solirubrobacteraceae bacterium | reverse complement strand
CCTGCGAGCGCCCTCGACGGCGCCCGCGCCGGCGCGGAGCTTCTGTTCGTGGGCAAGGAGGGCGGGGGAGCGTCGGTCCCGCAGGAGCAGACGGAGGCCCTGATGGTCGATCGCGCCCGGGCGGGCGAGACGGTCGTGCGTCTGAAGGGCGGCGATCCCTTCGTGTTCGGGCGCGGCGGCGAGGAGGCCCTCACGCTACAGGCGGCCGGCATCCCGTTCGAGGTCGTGCCAGGCGTGACGGCCGGCCTCGGAGCGAGCGCCTATGCGGGGATCCCGGTGACCCACCGCGGGCTCTCGAGCGCGGTCGCGCTGATCACAGGCCACGAGGATCCTGAGAAGGAGGAGACGGCGATCGACTGGCCCGCGCTAGCGGCGTTCCCGGGAACGCTCGTGTTCTACATGGGGGTGCGACGGCTGCCGCAGATCGCCGAGGCCCTGATCGCGGCCGGCCGGCCGGCCGGCGAGCCGGCCGCCGTCGTGGAAGCCGGGACGCTTCCCACGCAACGCACGCTGACGGCCACGCTCCAGACCATTCCCGAGCTCGCGCGCCAGGAGGCCTTCCGTGTCCCCTCGATCACCGTCGTAGGGCCGGTCGCCGCACTCGCCGAGCAGCTCTCCTGGCTGAAGGCGCAGCCGCTCGCCGGACGCACCGTGGCCGTCACGCGCGCACGCGACCAGGCGAGCGAGCTCGCGAGGGCGCTGGCGAGCCAGGGGGCGCGGGTCGTGCAGGCGCCCGTGATCCGCGTGCAGGCCCTGCCCGGACCGCCGCTTGATCCCTCGCCCTACGACCTCCTCTGCCTGACCAGCGCGAATGGCGTGGAGGCGCTGTTCGAGCGTCTCGCCGACGCGGGACGTGACGCCCGCTCGCTCGCCGGCGCGCGGGTGGCGGCGATCGGCCCGGGGACGGCGCGAGCGCTGGCCGGCCACGGCGTGATCGCCGACGTCGTGCCCGAGCGTTTCGTGGCCGAGGCGCTCGTCGAGGCCCTCGCGGACATGCCCGTCAGCCGTGCGCTCGTCGCAAGGGCGCAGGAGGCGCGCGACGTGCTTCCCGACGCGCTCCGCGAGCGCGGGGCCGAGGTGGACGTGCTGCCTCTCTACGAGACGCTCGCCGAGCCGCTCTCGCCGCGGGTGCTCGACCTCGCGCGCACGGCCGACTACATCACCTTCACCTCCTCCTCGACCGTGCGCTTCTTCCTGCAGGCTGCCTCGGGCGCTCCGCTATCAGCCGGCACGCGGATCGTGTCGATCGGTCCGATCACCAGTCAGACCTTGCGCGAGCATGGACTCGATCCGCACGTCGAGGCCTCGCGACACGACATCGCGGGCGTCGTCGACGCCGTGCTCGCCGACGCGGCCGGGCTCGTCGAGCTCGAATCGGCCGGCGACGCGACCACGCCGCCCGTGAGCGCGCACGCCCCGCAGAGCGATGGCACCGGCTAGCGCGCTCCCGGCGCTCATCAGCTTCCTGTCCGACTACGGTCTGAGAGACGAGTTCGTCGGCGTCTGCCATGGGGTGATGGTGCGGCGCTGTCCGAATGTGCGGATCATCGATCTCACCCACGAGATCCCGCGGCACGACGTCCTCGCAGGCGCGACCGTGCTGCGCGCGGCGCTCGCCTACATGCCCGCGCGGATCCACCTGGCCGTGGTCGACCCCGGAGTCGGCACGAGCCTGCGGCGAGCCGTCGCCCTGCGAACTGCCGGCCCCGATCGCCTCTTCGTGGGACCGGACAACGGTCTGCTGACGGCCGCCGCGCAGTCGCTCGGGGGCGTGGTCGAGGCGGTCGACATCGGCGACTCTCCCGAGCGTCTGCAGCCGCTGTCACGCACCTTCCACGGCAGGGACATCTTCGCGCCGGTCGCCGCCGCGCTCGCGGCCGGCGAGCCGCTGGCGGACGTCGGCGAGCCGATCGCAGCAGCTGGCCTGCAGCAGCTGGAGCTGCCACGCGCGCGCGTCGAGGAACGCACACTCGCCGCTCACGTGCTGAGCTGTGACGTATTCGGGAACGTGATCCTCGACGCATCGGCGCGGCAGCTGCAGTCGCTGCCGGCGCGCCCTGGCGAGCTTCTCGAGATCCGTTACGCGGGGTGCACCCACACCGCGCGCTACGCGTTCGCGTTCGCCGACGTCGCCGTCGGCGAGCTCCTGGTCTACGAGGACTCCCGCGGCAACGTCGCGCTTGCGATCAATCGTGGCTCGGCCGCCGAGCTGCTCGGGGCCGCGCGCGCGGATGAGCTGCTGGTGCGCCGCGGATGAGCGCCGCGCCAGACGGTAAGCCGCGCGCGAAGCTCGGCCGCCCCCGGCTGCATCTGCGTCGCACCGACTCTACAAACGATCGCGCACGAGAGCTGGCCGCCGCCGGGGCTCCACACGGGACGCTCGTGACGGCCGGCGAGCAGACCGCCGGAAGGGGTCGCCAGGGGCGGCGCTGGTCGGCGCCCGCCGGGAGCGCGCTGCTGATGTCCCTGCTCGTGCGATCGCCGCCGCCGCTGCTCCCACTGATCGCAGCCGTCGCCGTATGCGACGTGGCCGGCGACGACACCTGGATCAAATGGCCGAATGACGTGGTCGTCGCGCAGCCGCCGGCGGCCGGCCACGCGCACGAGCGCGCCGCGCGCCCGCTCGCTGCCGGACCGCTCGCCAAGCTCGCGGGGATCCTCGTCGAGGCTCGTCCGCAGGAGGCGTGGGCGGTCCTCGGGATCGGCCTGAACGTCGCCGTGGAGCTCGATCAGCTCCCCGCGGAGCTGCGCCCGGCCACCCGTGGCCGCGGTGCCGGCTCGCCGTTGCCCGCCGCGACGCTCGGACTGCCGCGCGAGGAGATCGAGCCGACGCTCTCGCGCCTGCTGGGAGCGCTCGAGCGGCGCCTGGCGGAGCCGGCGGAGGCGACGCTGGAGGCGTGGCGCGCACGCGACGCGCTCCGTGGGCGGGAGATCGCCTGGGCGGGAGGAAGGGGCCGCGCGCACGGAATCGACGGCACGGGACGGCTGGTGGTCGCGCTCGAAGACGGCGGACAGACGACGCTCAGCGCCGGCGAGGTTCATCTGCGGGCGATGAGCGAGGCGGGCTGAAGCCGCGCCGCGGCTGCGCTCACTCGCCGGCGTGGTCGAGCGCGTCTTCGACGCCGCGCTGGAGCGCCGAGTCCATCGCACCGTCGCCGTCGGTCGAGTGCTGCGCCGCGTGGCCGTCGTGCTGTCCGACGAGCTCCGCGACGCTGCCCTCGGGCACGGCTCCGTTGGCACTGCCCTTGGCTCCCTTGCGCCGGCGGCGGGCGTTGCG
The DNA here is from genome assembly GCA_035567055.1 of Solirubrobacteraceae bacterium. Taxonomy (GTDB): domain Bacteria; phylum Actinomycetota; class Thermoleophilia; order Solirubrobacterales; family Solirubrobacteraceae; genus Palsa-744. The sequence goes on along the minus strand of DATMQX010000049.1, from coordinate 11,223 downwards.
GGCTCTCCTTTTCGGGAAGTTGCGCAGCAGCTCGCGTGCGAGCGCTGGCGGCTTGCGGCCCATGCGCGTGCGCGCTCCGCGCAGGGCCTCCTCGGCCTCGGGCGTGTGCGCCAGCGCCGCGGCGAGCAGTGCGGCCGCCAGCCGCCGGTCCTGCTTGCGGGCCGCGTGGATCAGTCGGCGGGCGTTGCGGGCGTGCGCCCCACCGGCCGAGTTGACGAGCAGGCCGAGCAGGCGCTTGGTCTCCGGCCAGCGCTGCACCGCATACTCCTCGTGCACGTCCCTCGTGTACTCCGCCAGACGCCAGATCCACGCGTTGGCCTGGTCGCGCCTGCCGATCCGCCGCTCGACGAGCGCACGCAGCATGATCTTCGTCGCCTCCTTGCGCTCCTCTCGCGGCCAGCCGCCGATGATGTCGATCGCCGTGTCGAACGCGTCGGGGTCGCGTAGCGCCGCGATGTCGGTCAGCGCTCGCAGCCGAAGCTGAGGGTTCTTGTTGCGCTGGACCGCAGTGATCAGGAAGCGGCTCTTGAGCTCGCCGGTGCGGTCGAAGTGGAGCATCGCCCGCGCGCGCCGCCAGCCGGTGGGCGCCACCCGCGCGCCCGCGAGCGCGGCCCAAACGTGCTGCTCGCCGTAGTCGAGGTGCTCGACGGCGATCCGCCACAGCTCACGCTCGAAGACCGCGAACCGCCGCTCCTCCTCCGCGCATACGGGCAGCACACGCCGCTCGACGCGCATCCGCCGGCCGCGCCCGCGACGCACCGGCCCGACGACGATCGCGCCGCCGCGGTAGACGTCGCGGTCGAGCAGCGAATGCAGCGTGACGACGGGGTCGTCGTGCTTGGTGGCCGGATGCACGAAGTCGACGACGAGCCCCGCCTCCTTCCCCGGATGGCGGCGCGTGACGCGCCCGACGCGCTGCTGGTAGATGCGCTTGGACGCCGTTGGCGCCAGGTGCACGCAGACGGTGGCCCGCGGGCTGTTCCAGCCCTCGGCCAGGAGCTGCGCGTTGATGAGGACGTCGATGTCGCCGCGCTCGTAGCGCGCGAGGATCTCCGCCAGCTCGCGCTTGGGCGTCTCTCCCGACACCGCCTGGGCCTTGATGTCCTCCGCCCGGAACGCCTCGGCCAGGTTGTACGCGTGGCGTACGCCAGCCGCGTAGACGACGCCGGGAACGCCGTTGAAGCGCGTCCTGTAGAGGTTGGCGACGGCCACGTTGAACGGCTGCTGGTCCAGCAGTTTGGCCAGCTCGTCCTGGTCGAACTCCGTGTCGACCTCCCCTCGCCGCAGCGGCACCTTGGCGATCGTGCGCACGCCCACTCCCGGTGAGATGCGGACGCAGCGCAGCGGCGCGATCACGCCCCGCCGGGCAGCCTGGGCGAGGTCGAAGCGGGAGGTCTGCGTTGGGAACAGATCGGTGACGTGACGTGCGATCAGCGCGCCCGTGGCCGTCATCCCGATGAAGATCGGGCCGGTCCAGTTGCGGATCGCCGCGCTCGTCTTCTCCCCGAGCGCGGTGTGCGCCTCGTCGCAGATCACGATCGTGTAGGCGCTCGAGATCTTTCCGGCGTTGCGCACGAACCACTGATAGGTCTCGACGGTCACCGGGCCCTTGACCGAGTCCTCGCCCTTGAGCAGCGGCCGTGAGATGCGCTTGGAGTAGCCGCGATCGCGCAGCTCGCCGTGGAACTGGTCGACCAGGTTGCGGCGGTGCGTGAGGATCAGCACGCCTCCGGTCTGCGTGGCCTCGACGAACCCGAGCGCCGCAACCGTCTTGCCGGCGCCCGTCGCGTGCTCGAACCAGAAGCGCTTGGCTGCGTTGGGATCCTCCGGCTGCTCGCCGAGCGACTCCTCCTCGTCCTCCTCGTCGGCCCAGTCGCGTGGCTCTTCGTCGGAGTCGCCGTCCGGCTCGGGCTCCTCCTCCTCGGCGATCAGCTCGAGGTCGTCCTCCTCCTCGTCCTCTTCCTCCTCCTCGTCCTCCTCCTCCGGCGCAGCCCGCTGGACCGGGCCGAGCTCCTCGTCGTCCTCGTCTAGGTAGTCGTCCTCATCCGGCTCCTCGTCCTCCTCGTCCTCCTCGGAGGACTCGGCGTCCTGCGCCGCCGCGGCGGCGCCGTTGGACTCGGCGCCGTTGGCCGCCGCCTCCTCGGGACCGAGGATGTCGGCGGATGCAAGCAGCTCCGGAGAGGCCGAGGCCGCGACGCGGCCGTTGCCGCCCGAGCTGGCACGCTCGGACTCGGCCAGCAGCGCCGCGAGCGTGCCCGAGAGGGCGTCGACCTGGTGTGCCGAGAGCGCCGTGCCGTCGGCGAGCTTCGGCTCCTCGTCTGAGAGCAGGCGCTCGAGCCCGAGCAGCAGCGAGAACTCGCGCCGCCAGGCCGTGGAGGGGTGCTTTGTCTTCGGATCGGCCTCCAGCTCGGCGAGCGCCTGGTCGAGCGCGCGCCTGCGCGGGCTGCCGGGAGCCAGCGCGACGGCGGGGTCCTCGCCGGGGTGCACGAACCGCTCGCGCACGAGCTTTTCCGCGCGCGCGATGTCGGCGGAAGTCGGAAAGGGCGCGACCGCGGGGGCCGCTGAGGTTGGTTCGGCCATTGAGGCTCTCGACTTCGAGACGGAGCCGCCGTCGAAACTTCTTCCGGCACGGCTCAGAAGGACCGGCGCCTGACGAACGCCGTTGCCGGATGCTCATAGCCACCCGGCTCTTACGTGTACCACCAGGATATAGCACGCGGGGGCGTCGTTGAAGTCGATCCGATCTGCCACCCTTACCGGCCATGACGGCAAAGCGGACTCCGATCATCGCGCTCGGGGCGGCTCTCGCCGTGCTCCTCGTGATCGGCCTGATCGAGCTTGCCGGGTCCTCGACCGCGCCGGCGCCGGCCCCATTGAAGCTCACGGTCGCCCAGATGCGCGCCCGCCTGGCCGGCTCTCCCGGGCCGCTCGCGGAGCTCCACGCGCAGGCGGGCGAGCTCCTTCCCGGCGGGTCCGCCGAGCTGCATGCCCGTCTGGCATCGCTGCGTGGCCAGCCGGTGGTCATCAACAAGTGGGCCTCCTGGTGCGAACCCTGTCGCGCGGAGTTCGCCGCCTTCCAGCAGGCGTCGCTCTCGCAGGGTCGCCGCGTGGCCTTCATCGGCATCGACTCGGCGGACTCGAGCCGCGCCGACGCGCTCGCGTTCCTGCGATCCTTCCCGATCAGCTATCCGAGCTACTACGACAAGAGCGGCCGCCTCGGGGTAGCGGTCACGTACTCGACCTTCACCCCCGTGACGGTCTTCTACGACCGCCGTGGCGCACAGTTCATTCACCAGGGTCCCTATCTCAGCCAGGCGAAGCTCGAACAGGACGTCAGGCGCTACGCGCTCGACGTATAGAAGTTGCCCGAGATCCGCATCGACCCGCTCAGCGGGCACAAGACGATCGTCGCCGGCGAGCGCTCGCTCCGTCCCGGCGGCGAGCCGGGATGCTCGCCGCCCGATCCGATCGACCCCGCGAGCGACCCGTTCGCCGAGGGTCACGAGGACCGCACTCCTCCGGAGATCTACGCAGTGCGGCCCGCCGGCGGACCGCCTGACTCCCCCGGTTGGAGCGTGCGCGTGGTACCCAACCTGTATCCCGCGCTCGTGCCGGCGAGCGGGACGGGCGCCGTCGAGTCCGCTCCGGAGCCCGGAGCCTGGCCCGATCTGTTCACCTCGCAGCCGGCGACGGGCGCGCATGAGGTGATCGTCAACGGTCCCCAGCCGGTGCTCTCGCTCGCCGATCTCCCCGCCGAGCAGGTGATCGCGGCGGTCGAGGTCTGGCGCGAGCGCATGCGCGCCCACGGCGAGGCGTCCTACGTGCAGCTGATCGTCAACGAGCGCCGCGAGGCCGGCGCGTCGCTTCCGCACACGCACGCCCAGCTGTACGCGCTGGGCTTCGTGCCGGCCGCGGTCGCACGAGAGCGGGAGCGCTTCGGCGCATACGCCAACCGGATGATGGGGCAGAACCTTCTCGGTGACCTGGTCGCGGAGGAGGTGCGCCGGCGCGAGCGGATCGTCGCGATCGACGAGGAGGCGGTACTGATGGCTCCGTACGCCTCCCGGCTGCCCTTCCAGCTGATGCTCGCCCCGCGGCGCCCGCGCGCGCGGTTCGAGGAGGAGGGACCATTCGGCGCGGCGCTTCTGCACGAGGGTCTGAGCCGGCTCGCGCGGCACCTCGGATCCAGCCCGCCGTTGAACCTCTGGGTGCGCACGGCACCCAGGGGCTCGGAGCACTTCAGCTGGCGGATCGACGTGCTCCCGCGGCTCACGCACATCGCGGGACTCGAGCTCTCGACGGACATGAACCTGAACATCGTCGCCCCCGAGCACGCTGCCGCGGTCCTGCGCGAAGCCTGACGGCGAGGAACCGCCGTGCCGCGGCGCGGCAGCTGTAGTCTGGCGGCCATGCCGCCCGAGGAACGGTTCGTGCCCCGCTTCGCCGCCGAGCCGCCGCAGGAGGAGCTTCCCTACGGGCGTTGGCAGGAGCGCCTGACCAAGGAGTTCCTCGACGGCGTCCGCCAGCTCGAGGGGGAGCCGGAGGACCTCGGCGATCCCGGCGAGATCGTCTGGTATCCGGATCGCTCGTGGCACGGGCGCACCTACGTGCCGGCGACTGCGAGGACGTCCGGCGGCTACGAGCTGTTCGGCTACGTGCGCTTCGTGCCCGCCCTGGACGGTGGCGAGCCGGGTGACTTCTCGGCGCACGTCGACTACACCGACGAGCTGGCGGAGCGCAACCCCGACTGGCGCATGGACCTATGCGAGGAGGTCGTCGGTTCGTGGCGCGGCCACGCGGGCGCGGTGGCGGCCATGACACTCGTGTGGGGCCGGCCGTTGATCTCGGGCGGAGCCATCGCGACAGCCGAGCTCGCCGATCTCGCCGTCGACCAGTGCGGGCTGATCGAGGAGCGCTTCACGCTGCTGGCTCCCGACGACTACCGGCACGACCTGCTCGAGGTCAAGCTCTTCGACGGCAAAGGGAGGGAGCTGGCGCGCGAGTCCCTGTACGCCGGGGACGACGAGGACGAGGACGAGGACGAGGGGGACGAGGAGGACGCGGCGCACTAGCCGCGCCGGCGCCGCGCGCCGATGCGGGGCCGCAAGCGTACCCGGACGATTCAAGGTCTTCCGCGGCCGTTCCGATTACGAACTCATCGGGCAGGTCCCGGACCCGCTCGGTGGCCACGCCATGCTCACCCGAGCCGCAAGACTGATCCCCGCCCGCGAGACCCTGGACGTCGCGCAGATACCCCTGCTGTGGACGCTCTCGCTGACGGCCACGGCGGCCTTCGGCATCCTCGTCACGATCCACTCCGGCAACGACTCCGGCTGGACCGCGTTCGAGGACGTCGGCGAAACGCTCGCTGCGCTGATCGCTGCGCTCGCCTGCGCCTCGCGAGCCCGCAGGGATCGCCGTCGGGAGGCGGCCGGGGCAGACCGCGGCCACGGTGCATGGCGAGCGTGGCGCCTGCTCGCGCTCGGAATGGGCGCGTGGGCGATCGGCCACGTGGCGAAGAGCGTGTGCGAACTGGGCTTCGGGATCAGCCCGAAGCCGCCCTCGGTCCTCGATGCGGCGCCGCTGGCGGCGTGGGTGCTCGTGGTCGGCTGCCTGCTGAGCATGGTGAGCACGCCGGCGGGGCGCCTGTCGCATCTGCGCGGCGCGGCAGAGGGCCTGCTGATCGCCACGGGCTGCTTCCTGATCAGCTGGTGTGCGGTGATCGCCGCCGTCTTCGCGAGCAGCCAGACATCGAAGTCGGGGCAGATCGTCAATCTCGCATACCCGGTGCTGGACGCCGTGGCGCTGTCGGGCGTCCTGTTCGTGGCGGCGCGCGGCAAGGAGCGGGTGCCTGCCGGGCTTGGTCTCCTGGGGCTGGGCATCGCGTGCGTCGCGATCTCCGATTCGGCGTTCTGGTACCTGAGCGCCCTCAATCCGGCGTTCCCGAGGGTCGGCCTGATCCACATCGGCTGGCTGGCGGGCTTTCTGGTTATCACGATGGCCGCCGCGCAGCGACCGGGGACGCGTCAGTGGATGCGCAGGCTGGCGGCCGGGCGTCTGGTGCCCGGGCTGCCCACGCTCCCGGCCGCTCTCGGCATTGCGACGGCGCTCGTGAGCTGGCTGGCCGGGAGGAGCCTTGGACCTCCGGGCGTGCTGCTTGCGATCAGCGCCGCACTGGTGCTACTCGCCCTGCTCCTGCAGCTGATCGTCGTCTACGAGAACAACGCCCTCACGACTCACCTCGAGCGAAGGGTGGAGCAGCGCACGGCCGAGCTGCGGGCGACGGAGCGCTACTACCGCGCACTGGTTCAGCACTCCTCTGACGTGATCATGGTCGTCGACCCGGACCGGACGGTCCGCTACGTCAGCGACTCGATGCGGGACATCTTCGGGCACGAGCCGTCGGCGCTCGTGGGACGCAGCCTCGAGGCGGTGACGGGAGGCTCGAGCGAGCTGGCGGAGGGACTGAACCGGACCATCGTCGAAGCCGGTCACGTCGCCCGCGTCGAGTGGGAGCTGACGGACACGACGGGTCGCATCCGCTACGCCGAATCGGCGATCAGCAACCTGATCGGCGATCCGAGCGTCGGCGCCCTGGTGGTCAACACGCGCGACGCGACCGACCAGGTCGCCCTGGAGCGCCAGCTTCGCCATCAGGCCTTCCACGACCCCCTCACCGGACTGGCGAACCGGGCCCTGCTCGCGGACCGGGCTGAGCAGGCGCTGATGCGCTCGGCGCGATCGGGAGCCTCGGTGGCCGTGCTGCTCGTCGACCTCGACGGCTTCAAGTTCGTCAACGACAGTCTCGGCCATCAGGTCGGGGATGTCGTCCTGGGCGAGGTCGCGCGGCGGCTCGAATCGCTGGTTCGCTCGGAGGACACCGTCGCGCGCCTGGGAGGCGACGAGTTCGTGATCCTGATCGACGATGTGAGCGGCATGGAGGAGACGCAGCTGCTCGCCGAGCGCGTCCGCGAGGTGCTGCGCCCCCGCTTCAGCCTCCCCGGCTGGGACTACGCAGTGACCGCCAGCGTGGGCGTCGCGATCGGGTCTGCGTCCGACGTCGACGTGCACGACCTCCTGCGAGACGCGGACACCGCGATGTACGTCGCCAAGACGAGCAAGGATTCCGTGCGGCTCTTCGACCCTTCGATGCACGAGCGCGCGCATGAGCGCTTTCGCCTGCAGGTGGACCTCCGCGGGGCGCTCGAGCGCGAGGAGCTGCTGCTCTTCTACCAGCCGATCTACGAGATGTACGACGGACAGCTGAAAGGATTCGAGGCGCTGGTCCGCTGGAGTCACCCGTCTCGCGGGCTGATCGCGCCCGAGCGGTTCATCCCGCTCGCGGAGGAGAGCGGTCTGATCGTGCCGATCGGCCGGTGGGTCCTCGAGCAGGCGCTCCAGCAGATCGCCGCCTGGGATCGCCGTCACCCGAGGGCGCGCAACGTGTCGATCTCGGTGAATGTCTCGACCGTTCAGCTGACGGCGCCGAGCCTGATCTCCGACGTGCAGGCCTCGCTCGATCGATCCGGGATCCCGCCGTCTCGCGTCGTGCTCGAGATCACGGAGGGCTCGCTCGCGAAGGATCCCGAGCGGACGATCGAGGTGCTCGAGCGGCTGCGCGCTCTCGGCCTGCGGATCGCGATCGACGATTTCGGCACGGGATACGCGTCCCTGTCGCACCTCCAGCGCCTGCCCGTGGACATCCTCAAGGTGGACAAGAGCTTCGTCGCCGCGCTGAGCCACGGCGGGAGAAGCCGCGCGCTCCTGGAGGCGATCCTGGGAGTCGGACGGGCGCTCTCGCTGGCCGTGGTCGCCGAGGGCATCGAGGCGCAGAGCCAGATGACTGTGCTCCACGAAATGGGCTGCGAGATGGCCCAGGGGTTCCTCGTCGGCAAGCCCAGCCCGGCCGAGGTGGCCGAGAGCCTGCTGGGTGGGGACGGCTCATCGATTCACGTCCCCGCAGCAGCTCGCCTGGCGAGTGCCAGCCAGCGCTCCTGAGCGGCTGACGGGAGCGATCGAGGCGCAGCGAAGCGCTGACGCGGACGTGATGCCCGCTTCGGTCTCGGCCGCTGTCAGCCGAACAGCGCGTCCACCGACACCTCGATCCGCCTCGCCGGGCGGTCGCTGTCGATCGCGGCTCCGTCCGCATCGGGTGCGCGCGTCAGCTCGAACAGCCGCTTGACCTCGTCGGTGAGGAAGCGGGAGGCCTTGCCGTATCCGTGACCGTCGTCGCGGCCGTGAGGGCGGTGGTAGTAGCGGAACGGGACGTATACGTGCAGGCGGCTGCGCGGACGCGTTAGGGCGACGTAGAAGAGGCGTCGCTCCTCCGCGATGCTCTCCTCGCTCCCGGCGTTCATGTCGGCGGGGAAGTTGCCGTCGTACGCGGCGATCAGGTGGACGGCGTCCCACTCGAGCCCCTTGGCGGAATGCACGGTGCTGAGCACGAGGAAGTCCTCGTCGAGATGCGGCGGGCCAGCCAGGTCAGCGCTCGAGCTGGGCGGATCGAGCACGAGCTCCGAGACGAAGTGGCGGATGTCCTCGGCGCCGCGCGCCGCGGCGACGAGCTGCTCGTAGTCGGCCACACGCGCCGCCCAGTCGGGGTAGCGGGCTCGGATCAGCGGCGCCAACGCCTCGCACAGCTGCTCGATCCGCACGCCGGCGCTCGACTCGCCACCGCTGTCCGCGAGGGCGCCGATCATTGCGGTGGCGTGCTCCAGCGAGCCGGCGGGCACATGCGCCGCCGCCTCGGGCCAACGTTCGAGCTCGGGTGAGCCTCCGTCTGATGCACGGAGGGCATCGAGGATCCTGCGGGCGCGAACGGGACCGACGCCGTCGAGAAGCTGCAGGAGGCGAAACCAGCTGACCTCATCGGCGGGGTTCGTGGCCAGTCGCAGGACGGCGATCAGGTCCTTGACGTGTGCTGCCTCCAGGTAGCGCAGGCCGCCGTACTTGACGAACGGGATCCCGCGTCGCGTCAGCTCTAGCTCGAGCAGGTCGGAGTCGTGACCGGCCCGGAAGAGCACGGCCTGCGAGCGCAGTTCCATGCCCTCCTCCCGCGCGGCCAGCACGCGATCGCAGACATCGCGGGCCTGGTCGCTCTCGTCCCGCGGAAAGACGAGCTCCGGCAGGCAGCCTCCCTCCCGCTCGGTCCACAGCTTCTTCGGGTATCCCAGGCGATCCTGCCTGGAGACGGCATTGGCGACGGCCAGGACCGCGGTCGTCGAGCGGTAGTTGCGCTCGAGCGTGATCACCGCGGCGTCGGGAAAAACCTTGGGGAAGTCGAGGATGTGGCGCGCGCTCGCGGAGCGAAAGCCATAGATCGCCTGGAAGTCGTCACCGACGACGGTGATCTCGCGCCGCTGCGCCCGAAGGCTGCGGAGGATGTCGACCTGCAGGCCGTTGACGTCCTGGTACTCGTCGACGAGCACGTGCTCGAACATGTTCGCCAGCGTCGGGCCGATCACCTCGTCGCCGGCAAGCGCGCGCCAGTAGAGCAGCAGATCGTCGAGATCCAGGACGCCCAGCTCGCGCTTGCGCTCGACGTACGCACGGAATGCGTCGGCGAGCGCGTCGCGGTGCTCCTCGCACCACGGGAAGGACTCGACCAGGACCCCGGAGAGCGGCGCCTGGGCGTTCACGGTCCGCGAGTAGACGTCGAGCATCGTCTGCGCGCGGGGAAAGCGGCGGCCGGTCGCGGCCAGCCCCCGCTCCTGGCGCACGAGGTCGAGCAGGTCCGCGGCATCGCCTGCGTCGATCACCCCGAAGCCGGGGGCGAGGCCGAGCGAGGAGGCGTGAAGGCGGACCATCCGGTGCGCGATCGAGTGGAAGGTCCCGCCCACGACGCGTCCCGCCGTCGGCGCCGCGCGCTCGGCGAGTGCGCGTGCGCGCTGAATCATCTCCCGCGAGGCCCTGCGCGTGAACGTGAGCAGCAGGATCCGCTCAGCCGAGACCCCCTCGGACAGGAGCCACGCGACGCGCGAGCACAGCGTCGTCGTCTTGCCCGTGCCGGCGCCGGCGAGGATCAGCAGGGGGCCGCCGGTGTGGGTGACGGCGGCTCCCTGCTCGGCGTTCAGGCTCTGCAGCCAAGGGGGTGGGGAGCCGGCCTCGAACATGTGTTCGCCAGACTACGGCGACCGCCGGATGTTGGCGGCGCGGCGGCGCGCCCTCGGGCGAGCCGACCTAGCGGCGCTCCGGGTCGAGCCGCGAGCTGTCCACGTCGTCGGGAGCGCGGGCCATCCAGCGCAGCCGTCGGCGGCGCGGCCGGGCGCCCGTCTCGCCGAGGTAGGACTGCAACAGCGCCTCGTCGGCCTCCGACGGAACCGCATCGGGGTCGGTGATCGACCGCACGAGCGACCGCCATTCCTCGTCCCGTCTGACCTGCGTCTTCATCCCGCGCCTCGCGAACATCCGACCCCTTCCAGATCCGCGGGCATCCTACCCCGGGGCGCCTCGGAAGCGATGTGGATTCGGACATCCGTCCATGCGACGCTCGGGCTCGGCGGGGACCGACGCTCGCTGGTGGCCGGGGCGAGCGGGTCGCAAAGATCCATGCAAGAGTCCCCCATCCGGGGTATATGTGCGATGGGTGACAGGGGGACTCGTCATCACGTTGAACGAGACTGGCCATGACCGTGCGCCTTAGCCGCATTACGCTGCCGATCGCTGTCGCCGCCGTCATCCTGCTCGCGCAGGTCGGCATCAACATCTGGCAGCATTTCGGCGAAGCGCGTTACTTCGCCTGGGCGCCGAATGACTACCTGGTCACCTACGACCTGCAGGTCAGCGCGGGCGGCCGGTCGTTGACGGCGCAGGAGATACAGCGACGCTACCGGCTGGACCTCTCAGATCGCCTGGGCGAACTCAGCGAAGCGACGAAGGCGAGACTGGGGCTTTCGCTGTCCGGGCATTACGTGTTCGAAGATCCTCCGCAGGAACTCAAGGATCGCATCAGGCGCTATGAGCAGTCAAAAGGCAGGAACGACGCGGCGCACGTCAGGCTGGTCTACCAGCTTGACGGCGGCAAGGAGCAGACATGGCTGTGGCCGAGCTGAGAACCGAGGCGCCGAAGCCGGTAGCGTCACTCAATCCCTTTCACGTACGCGGTACGGCGCTTCCGCCGAACGTGCTCCTCGCCGCCAAGGTCCTCACCCTGGTCTTCCTGATAACGGGAGGGTGGCGGCTGACCGATCCATTCGTGCCGTTCATCGGCTTTCTCGGTGAAAT
>DATMQX010000048.1:0-10817 GCA_035567055.1 Solirubrobacteraceae bacterium | reverse complement strand
CGCCCTTGCGAGCGATCACGTAGACGCCGACCACGACACCCGAGACGAGCGCGATGAGCAGCGCCGGCGCGACGGCCCGCCCGAGCAGGAGTCCGAGTACGGCGGCGAGCTTCACGTCTCCCATCCCCATCCCGCCGGGATATGCGAGAGCCGCCAGGAGCAGGAAGCCTCCCGCCGCGGCCCCGGCGATCAGGCGCTCGGGCTCACCGGAGGGGTCGAAGGCGACGCCGGCGATCAGGGCAAGCACCGCGCCGAGCGCAGTGAGCTTGTTCGGAATGATGCGGTGCTCGAGGTCGATGAGCGCGACGGGAACGACGAGCAGGATCAGAATCAGGCTCGTGGCGACGCCGACTGCCGAATGGTGCGCGAGCACGGCGCCGACGCACAGCGCCGCGGTGATCGCCTCGACGAGCGGATAGCGCGGGGAGATCGAAGCCGAGCAGCTGCGGCAGTGGCCGCGCAGCAACAGCCACGAGAGGATCGGGATGTTGTCGTACGGCTTGACCGGTGTCCCGCACTTGGGGCACCGCGAGGCGGGCGCGACCAGCGATTCGTGGCGCGGAAGCCGGTAGGCGACGACGTTCAGGAACGAACCGAAGATCGCGCCCAGCACTCCTGCGAAGGTGACGGCCCCCATGGGGGATTGATCGACCGAGGCCGGGCGGCACTTGAGCGTTTCGGTGCGAGACGCGCCCCAATGCCCGGCTTGTGAGCGCCCGAGTACCAACGGGCTCGCGGCGCCGAACCTACCATTCCCCGCTGGCGGGACAACCGCCGGCGCCTTTGGTCGTGCAAGTGTGGGTGACTGTCCCTTCTTCGTCGTTGATCGTGTAGGTGTCGCCGCCGGTTCCGCCAGCTTTCGCAGTGACGACGTAGCCGGTGGCGGTGCCTTTGGCGATGCTGATGTACGCCCCGCCGTTGACTTCTTCGATCGCTATCGATTTCTCGACTTCCCGCAGCGATTTCGGTTCTTTCATCAGCGCGTAGCTACCGCTGTTGTCGGCTGCCGCCGTCTCCATCGTCGTCTGGGCCGTGCGCACCAGCTCCTTCGCCGACGCGTCGTTCGCCTTGCCCTTCTGGTTCAGGAACGACGGAATCGCGATCGCCGCGAGGATGCCGATGATCAGGATGACAACCAGAAGCTCGATGAGGGTAAAACCACCCTCGTCCCTCGAACGCTGGCGCAATCGATGCCACATGTGGTCTTCCTCTGCTCGGTTTTTGCGCGAGTCCCGAGAAGTCGCCTCCAACGGCGATGCGCCCCTCTTTGCGAGGGCCGCCGGCTTTGCTAAGCGTCCTGTGGACGTTCTGCCACTCACCTCGGCACTGGCCTTGATGCCGTTCTCGACATCTTGGCGCGAAGACGTTAAGACGCCGCACCGGGCGGACGAATTGGCCTCCAAGCACAGGGGGCGGCCGAAGCCGCCCCCTGATGCTCGCTAGTGGGTCCCGTCGCGCTTCTGCGGATGGGACCTACCAGGTGCCGCCGGCGGGACAACCACCTTTGCCTGCGACCGTGCAGGTGCGGGTGACCACCCCACCTTCGCTTTTGATCGTGTAGGTGTTTCCGCTGGCTTTGCCCGCCGTAGCTTCAACGGTGTAGCCGGTGCCGGTGCCTTCTGCTTTGGAGAGATAGGCGGCACCGTTGACTTCTTCGATCGGGATCGTTTTCTCGACCGCGTTCACTTCGGCCGGTTTCGTCACCGACGCGTAGCTGCCGTTGTTGTCGGTCGCGATCGTCTCCATCGTCGTCTGAGCAGAACGGACGAGCTCCTTCGCGGAAGCATCGTTCGCCTTGGTCTTCTGGTTCAGGAACGACGGAATCGCGATCGCGGCGAGAATACCGATGATTAGGATGACAACCAGAAGCTCGATGAGGGTAAAACCACCCTCGTCCCTCGAGCGCTGGCGCAGTCGATACAGCACGTGATGCTCCTTCTGATGTCGGTAAGTCGCCAGTCCTTGGTTCTCGTCTCTAGCGACGATACGTCTTCCGTGGTTCACGAGAGCGTCGGCTTTGCCACGCGCCCAGTGGACGCATTGCCTTGTCACCTCGCACTGGCCTGTTAGCTCGTGCATCGACACTCGCGCGAGGTTTCATTAGACCCGAGCCCCGCACACGGACGTAGAGCGGCGTCGAGCAGCAGAAGGGGCGGCCACTGTGGCCGCCCCTCGTGCGATGCTCGTAGCTCTATCTGAGAGCACTGCCTCAGATAGGACTCTCTACCAGGTGCCGCCGGACGGGCAACCACCTTTGCCTGCAACCGTGCAGGTACGGGTGACGACGCCTTCGGCGCTTTTGATCGTGAAGGTGTTGCCGCTGGCTTTACCAGCCGTAGCTTCAACGGTGTAGCCGGTGCCGGTGCCTTCCGCTTTGGAGAGATAGGCAGCACCGTTGACTTCTGCGATCGGGATCGTTTTCTCGACCGCGTTCACTTCGGCCGGTTTCGTCACCGACGCGTAGCTGCCGTTGTTGTCAGTCGCGATCGTCTCCATCGTCGTCTGAGCAGAACGGACGAGCTCCTTCGCAGAAGCATCGTTCGCCTTGGTCTTCTGGTTCAGGAACGACGGAATCGCGATCGCGGCGAGAATACCGATGATCAGGATGACAACCAGAAGCTCGATGAGGGTAAAACCACCCTCGTCCTTCGAGCGCTGGCGCAGTCGATACAGCATTTTGAATCCTCCTAGGATCCTGGTTTTGGACGCCAGCCCTCTGGTTCCATCGCCTGCAAGTGACGATACGTCTCCACCGACCGTGACCCGAGAGTCGCGTCAGAGGAGCCGCCGGCTTTGCTACGCGCGCGAAACGCGCTTTGCCCTGGCACTTTCATGCTGGCTTTTGCTTGCCCGTGCATCGACCGCCATTCAGCTGATCTTTAGCACTGCATGTGAAAACCTGGACACTTGACTATGGACGCGCGCCTGCCACAGGTGAGTGATGTGAACCCGCGGCCCGCGGCGATCCACGCCCGGGCGAGTGGTGCTCAGACCCCCGGCGACCGCGAGGCTCTAGGCTGCGCTGTCGGGAGAGTCGCCGGGGTCCGCCTCGGCGCCCTCGCCGAGCCAACGGGCCTGGGCGTCGATGCCCGGGACTCGCACGCCCTGACCGTCGCACCACGGGCAGGTGACGCTGCTGGGGGTCCCGCCGAGGTGGGAGATCACGCGCCCGGTGCCGCGACAGGCCATACACTCCCGCGGCTCATGGGATGCCTCGATCCGGTCCTCGCTGTCGCTGTTCTCGCTCGCCACGAGGCGATGACACTAGCGTTCCTTGCATGGCGATCAAGCTGAGACAGCCAGAGGCGGCGCCTGCGCCGCCCCCAGCCCCCGTGCGCGCCCCTCGCGTGAGCACCTACCAATGGGCTGCGCTCGCGCTGATCACGCTGGGAGCCGCCGTGCTGCGGCTGCTGTACATCGGCAAGGTCTCGCCCGACCCGTTCTACGACGCGGCAGTGCGGAGCATGGGGCTCTCCTGGCACAACTTCTTCTTCGGCGCATTCGAGCCGGGCGGCAGTGTGTCGATCGACAAGCCGCCGATTGACCTCTGGCTTCAGGTCGCGAGCGTGAAGGTCTTCGGCTTCTCCTCGACGACGCTCAAGCTGCCGGAGGTGCTGGCCGGCATCGCCGCCGTGCCGCTGCTGTTCGCGGTCGTGCGCAAGATCTGGGGCGCGGCGGCCGGGCTCGCGGCGGCGCTCGCGCTGGCGGTGCTCCCCGTCGACGTGATCACCTCTCGCAGCGACACGATGGACGCGGTGATGATGGCGTTGATCGTGCTCGCGCTGCTGTTCCTGGTGCACGCGGTCGAGAGCGGCCGCGACCGATGGCTCCTGGCTGCCGCGGCGACGCTCGGCGTGGCGTTCGACGTGAAGCTGCTCGAGTCGCTGGTCGCGCTCCCCGGGCTCGCGCTGTTCGCCTACCTCGCGCTCCCCGGCCCTCGCCGGCGGCGGCTCGCGCGCCTGGCGGCCGCCGGCGCCGTGTACGTGGCGGTGGCGCTCTCCTGGCTGACCGCGACGCTCCTCGCTCCGGCACACGACCGCCCGTTCGCGATCGGCTCGAGCAACGGCAGCGCGTGGAACGCGGCCTTCGTCTTCAACGGGACCGAACGGCTGGGCGGCAAATCGCCCGAACCGCAGTTCACCGTCTACCAGCCGGGCCATCACTACCCCACGGCGACGCAATCCGAGCGCGACCACATCCCGATCGTCCCCCCCTCCCCGACACGCCTGCTGGCGCGCATCGGGCCGCTCTCGGGCGAGCGCCTGGGACTCGAGCTGCTGGTCGCATTGCTGCTTGGTGTGCCGGCCCTGATCTGGGGCCTGCGCCGAGAAGTCCCCGAGGGGCCGGATCCCCCCGGCGCGGATGAGGCGCTCGTGGCCGATCGTCTGCGGCTGCGGCGCGCCGGCGCCGTCTGCCTGGGGGTGTGGACGCTGACGGGGATAGCGCTCTTCAGCGAGATGTCGCGCCTTCACCCGCGCTACGTCGAGGCCTTCACGCCGGCGGTCGCGGCGATGTTCGGCGTCGGCTTGGCATGGGCCGTCATCCCGCGGGGGCGCGCACGGCTGGCGATCCTGCTCGGCACGCTCGCGATCACGATCGTCTACGCAGAGCGCCTGCTGTACGGGACGCCGGGCGCCTGGTGGATCGCGTTGTTCGCGGCGCTGGGGGCGGCCACGTTCGCGCTGCTCGCCCGCCTGCCCTCGCTCGAGCCCGACCTGCGCTCGGTGCTCGCGCCGACGGGAACGCTCGTGCTGGCGCTGATCGCCTTTCTCGCGGTGCCGCTGAGCGCCGACGTCACGGCCATCGACAACCACGTCACCGATGCCGGCTACGTCGGCGCGCTGCCGACCGAAGAGCAGCGGCTCCTGAGCGCCTACCTGCGCGCCCACCAGGGCACCGCGAAGTACGAGGTCGCATCCGTCTCCGCGACCGGCATCGGCTCGCTCATCGTCCAGGACGCACGCCCGGTGCTCGTGCTCACGAGCTACGGCTCGCGCGTCTTCACGAGCGTCCCCAGGCTGCAACGGCTGATCGCCGAGGGCAAGGTGCGCTACGCCTTCCTGAATGCCTCTTGCGGGCGGCACGGGTCGGCGCTGAACCCGGGGTGCTCGGCTCCGGCCAAGTGGGTCCGGGCGAATGGAACCGACGTCTCGAGCCAGGCGGGGCTCAAGAGCAAGCTGCTGTGGCTGCTGCCCGGTGCGCGTCCGTGAGCGTCGCCTCGAACCCGTCCGCCCTGCAGGCGCTGGCCGACGGGGCTCGCGCGGCAGGGAAGCTCGCGCTCGACACGGAGTTCATGGGCGAGGGCCGCTATCGCACGCTGCTGTGCCTGGTGCAGCTCGCGATCCCGCAGCGAGCCGGCGCCGCAGGGCCGATGGAGATCGTCGACCCGCTTTCCGAGGAGGTCGACGGCGGCCCCCTCGCCACGATCCTCGCCGACCCGGCGGTGCAGGTCGTCGTGCACGCCGGCCGTCAGGACATCGCGCTGATGCGCCGGTGGCTCGGCACCGATGTGAGGAACGTGTTCGACACGCAGGTCGCCGCAGGCTTCGTGGACCTCGGAGCGCAGACCTCCTACGAGTCGCTGCTCACGGATCTGCTCGGCGTCCGCCTGAGAAAGTCGGCGAGCTTCACGCGCTGGGATCATCGGCCCCTCTCGGCAGAGCAGCTGGACTACGCGCGTGAGGACGTCGTGCATCTGCTCGAGCTCGCCGGGGAGCTCGAGCAGCGCCTGGAGCAGGCCGGCCGCCTGGCCTGGGCACGCGAGGAGTGCGAGCCGCTCGAGCAGGCCAGCGACGAGCGCGACGAGGAGGTGATCTTCGCGCGGCTGCCGCGCGTCCATGGCCTGAACGGCTCGGCCAGAGCCGTCGCGCGCGAGCTCGTGGCGTGGCGCGAGCAGACCGCCGCTCGCCGGGACCGGCCGGTGCAGAGCGTCCTCAGCGATGCCGCGCTGATGGAGCTGGCGCGGCGCAAGCCATCGCGCAGGGAGGAGCTCGAGAGGATCCGGGGCGTGGGCGCGGCCGGCTCGGGCCGCGTGGCGGACGAGGTCCTCGGAGCGGTCCGGCGCGCGAGCGAGCGCCCCCCGGAACCGCCCCTGACCGATCGACGGCCGCAGCCGCCCAAGCCGGACGACGCCCCGCTGATCGCCCTCGCGGAGGCGCTCCTGCGGGCCCGAGCGAGAGAGGCCGGACTTGCCTACGAGCTGCTGGCCGCCCGCGCTGATCTTCAGGCGATCGTGACCGGAAAGCGTGGCGAGGGCGATGAGGCCGACGTCAGAACCCTCCGCGGCTGGCGGCGTGAGCTCGTCGGCGAGGAGCTGCTGCGACTGCTGGACGGCAAGGTGTCGCTGTCCGTCCAGCACGCGACCGACGGCAGGCGCCTGCAGGTCGATCCCCGTCCGAGCGCCTCCTGACGGCCGCAGCTGCGGCCTACGGAATCATTTGATGCTGTTGTAAACCGTGAACAGCGGCATGTACATCGAGATCACGATGAAGCCGACGATGCTGCCGATCACGATGATCATGATCGGCTCGAGGATCGACGTGAGCGCCTTGACCGACGCTTCCACCTGGTCCTCGTAGAACTCGGCCACCTTCTCGAGCATCGTGTCGAGCGCGCCGGTCTCCTCGCCGACGCCGACCATGTGCGTGACCATCGCCGGGAAGATCGGGGCCTGCGCCAGAGGCGCTGCGATCGTGCCGCCGCGCTTGACGGAGTTGATGACGCCGTCCATCGCCTCCTCGACGACGATGTTGCCACCGGTCTTGCCGGTGATCTCAAGCGCCTGAAGGAGCGGAACGCCGGCGCCGGTGAGCGAGGCGAGCGTGCGCGACCAGCGCGCGACCGCGATCTGCTGCACGATCGAGCCGATCTTCATCGGCACGCGCAGGCGGAAGCGGTCCCACTGCGGGCGGCCCCATGTGCTCTTCTTCCACTTCAGGAAGGCGACGACCGACCCTCCGAAGAGTCCGAACATCAGCCACCAGTAGCCGACGACCGCGTGCGACATCAGCACGGAGACCTGCGTGATCTTCGGAAGCTGGCCGCCGAACGTTTTGAACACGCCCTCGAAAACAGGGACGAGGAAGGCGACCAGCGCCATCATCACGCCGACGGCGAAGACGATCACCAGGATCGGGTAGATCATCGCCGAGCGGATCTGGCGGCGAAGCGATGCGTCCTTCTGGAGCTGGTCGGCGACGCGCAGGAGCGAGCCCTCGAGCACACCGCCGGCCTCTCCGGCCTGTGTCATGGCGACGAACAGGGGGTTGAAGACCTTGGGATGACGCGCCATCGCGTCACTGAGCGAAAGCCCCGCCTCGACGTCCTTGCGGACCGCGACGATCGTTTCCTTCAAGAACTTTCCCTCGGTCTGCTCCTCCAGCACGTAGAGGGACCGCAGGATGCTCATTCCCGAGGTGATCATCGTCGCGAGCTGGCGCGAGAAGATCGCCAGTTCGGCGGCCTTGACGCTCTTCGTGAAGCCGAGCTCGAGCTGACGTGAGCCGTGCTTGTCGGCGATGTCCAGGACGATCAGACCGCGCTGCTTGAGCTGGTCGGATACCGCCTGCTTGGAGTCGGCCTCCACTTCCCCCGCGGCCTTGACGCCGGCGAGGTCGATCGCTTTGAAGGCATAGGTGGTCATGGTCAGCTTCCCCTAGGCCGCTGCGAGTGACCCTGCGCCGAGCAGCCGCCTGAGCTCCTCGGGCGTCGATGAGCGCGCTTCGGCGAGGCCCTGGGTGATCTTGCCTTCCCTGACGAGTCCCGCCAGCGACGTGTCCATCGTCTGCATGCCGGCGGCCGAGCTCGTCTGCAGGACCGAGTAGATCTGGTGGGTCTTGCCCTCGCGGATCAGGTTGCGCACCGCCGGGTTGGGCACGAGCACCTCACACGCCACGACGCGACCGGAGCCATCGGACGTCGGCAGCAGCTGCTGGGTCATGATTCCCTGAAGCGCAACCGACAGCTGCACGCGGACCTGCCCCTGCTGGTGGGCCGGGAACACGTCGATGATGCGGTCGATCGTCTGCGCGGTGTCCTGCGTGTGCAGCGTGGCGAACACGAGGTGTCCGGTCTCGGCCGCGGTCAGGGCGGTGGAGATCGTCTCGAGGTCGCGCATCTCGCCGACGAGGATCACGTCGGGGTCCTGGCGCAGCGCGGCCTTCAGCGCGTCGCCGAAGCTCTGTGCGTCGGACCCGAGCTCGCGCTGGTTGACCAGGCACTTCTTGTGGCCGTGTAGGAACTCGATCGGGTCCTCGATCGTCATGATGTGCTCCTCGCGGGTGCTGTTGATCTCGTCGATCATCGCCGCGAGCGACGTGGACTTCCCCGAACCCGTGGGGCCCGTGACGAGCACGAAGCCGCGCGGGCGGCGCGTGAACTCGTGCACCGCGGCCGGCAGGCCGAGCGTCTCGATCGACGCCAGCTCGAACGGGATCAGGCGGAAGGCCGCTCCGAGCGCCCCCCGCTGGAAGTAGGCATTGACACGGAAGCGCGCATGACCGGGGATCGAGTAGGCGAAGTCAAGCTGCCAGTTGGTCTCCAGGCGCTGGCGCTGATCGCCGGTCAGGATCGAGTAGATGATCTCGCGGGTGTCCGTAGGCGAGAGCTTCGGGTAGTCCTCCAGCGGCGACAGGCGCCCGCGCACGCGCACCGTCGGACGCGCCCCGGCGCTGAGGTGCAGATCCGACGCACGGCGGGAGACGACCTCCATCAGCAGGTCTGCGAAATCGATGTCCATGCTTGCAGCCATCGGCCCTCGGCGGGCGATTCGAGCGTTTGCGTCACGGCCCTGGACGAACGTTTTAGGCTCAGCCGCTGCCGAGCACGCGGGCGATCTCGGCCATCGAGGTCCGGCCCTGCTTGACCTTCTCCAGGCCGTCGTCGCGGAGACGGCTCATTCCCTGGCTGACGGCCAGGTCGCGGATCGCCTCGGCGGGAGCGCGTTCCAGGGCCAGCGCCTGGATCTCCGGTGTCATGCTCATCACCTCGTACAGGCCGACACGCCCGCGGTAGCCGCTGCCGCCGCAGCGACGGCAGCCGGCGGGCTCGTAGGCCTCGAGGTCGACGCGCGCCTTGTAGCCGCTCGCCTGCAGGGTCTTCGCCGAGATGATGGTGCGCTTCTTGCAGCTGGAGCAGAGCATTCTCGCCAGGCGCTGGGCGACGACGCAGTCGAGCGCCGACGCAACCAGGAACGGCTCGATCCCCATCTCGGTCAGGCGGGTGATCGCCGACGGCGCGTCGTTGGTGTGAAGCGTCGAGAGCACCAGGTGACCCGTGAGCGCCGACTCGACGGCTATCTGCGCGGTCTCGCGGTCGCGGATCTCGCCGACCATGATCACGTCGGGGTCGGCGCGCACCATCGCGCGCAGGCCGGCGGCGAAGGTCAGGCCGACCTTGTTGGCGACCTGCACCTGTGTTAGCCCGGTCATTTCATACTCGACGGGGTCCTCGACGGTGATGATGTTCTTCTCGGGCGTGTTGAGCATCATCAGCGCGGCGTAGAGCGTCGTCGACTTACCCGAGCCGGTCGGGCCCGTCACGAGGACGGCGCCGTGCGTCTCGTGGCATGCGCGTTCGAAGCGCTCGCGCTCGGCGTCGGCCATCCCGAGCTTCTCGAGCTTGACGACGACGGAGGCCTTGTCGAGCACGCGCATCACGATCGACTCGCCGAGCACGCTCGGCAGCGTGACGACGCGCAGGTCGACGTGACGGCCATCGATCACGAGCCCGACGCGCCCATCCTGCGGGAGGCGCTTCTCGGCGATGTTGAGCTCGGCCATGATCTTGATGCGCGAGATCGCGCCCGCGGCCATCCGCCGCGGGATCGTGGTGACGTCGAGCAGCACGCCGTCGACGCGGAAGCGCACGCGCACCTCGCGGCCGTCGGGCGCGAGGTGGATGTCAGAGGCGCCGCGCTCGACGGCCTGCGCGACGATCTGGTTGACGAGCTTTACGACCGGGGCGTCGTCGGATGTCTCGTGCAGCGCGACGACATCGGCCTCGTCCTCGCTCTCCTCGACGACGGAGTCCTGCCCGACGACGTCCTCGAGGCGGTCCAGGCGCGAGACGAGCGCGGCGATGTCGTCCGGCGGGGCGACCGCGACGCGGATCTCGTAGCCGGTCATGATCGCGATGTCGTCGACCGCGAGCACGTTCGCGGGATCGGCCATCGCGACGAGCAGTGTGCGCTTGTCGGCGAACGCCACGGGCACCGCCTGGTAGCGCTTGGCGGTCGTCGTCGTGACGAGGTTGGCGGCGCCCATGTCGACGGAGAAGACGCCGAGGTCGAGATGGTCGAGCCCGTAGCGCTCGGCGAGCGCTCGCGCCAGCCCGTCCTGGGTCAGCGCGCCCTTCTCGACCAGCACGCGCTCGGGCGTCGTGCCTAGGCTGCGGGAGGTCTCGAGCGCTTCATCGACCTGGCCCCTTGAGGCGAGGCCCATTTCGACGATCACGTCGGTCAGGAAGCGCTGGGAGGAGCCGCTGCGCGAGGGCCGTGTGACGCCGGTCCATTCCTCTGGGTCGTCGTCGAGCGCCGGGCCGGGCTCGGCGGCTTGCGCGGGCATCGGGCGCGGTGGCCGCGGGACGTCCTCGTCGAGGTCGGGGTCGAACGAGCGGGTGACCTCGACGACGGGTTCGCCGGAGAGGTTGATCGCCGCGCGCTCCTCGCCATCCACGGAGACCTCGGGCGGTGCGCCGAGTCCGGTGAGCGCGTCCCGCGCGACGTCGCCCGCGGGCGACGCGGCCCGCTCGACCTCGATGATCGGATCGCGTGCCGGCGCTTCGCTGTCGCCGATGCCGAAGATCGCGTGGAGATCCGG
>DATMQX010000047.1:0-14365 GCA_035567055.1 Solirubrobacteraceae bacterium | reverse complement strand
CGCTCCAGGCCTGCTCTTCACGACGGACCTCGGTGCCGCGGCGAGTGGTCGAGCTCTCGGAGCTAGGTGGGAAGGTTCTGCCGATGTGTGCGTCCCACTACTACGAGTAGTAGTAGGCTTTGGCTCCGGCCCGACTTCGCGATGGTGGGCCGAGGCCACCACCAACACGACCTGAGGTGCAGGCATGCAACGAGTCCGTCGGCTCACCGTACCCGGACCGCCGCATGCGCGGAAGCCAGGGGGCGAGCGACGGATGGGCGCGAGCGCGGATGACTCCTCGCCGTACTACCCGGCGGCTCGCCGACGGCGGCGGTCGTGGCGCCACCGGCGTCGACCGGCGCGGCCGAGCAGCGCACGGGTACGTCGACCGCTCGCCGCGCCGCCCGCGCTCGCGCCGCGCCTCCCCGGGTCGGCGACATCGAGGCGGCGCGCGCGCCGGTGCGTGCTGGTGGGCGCCGTTCTCGCGCTCGTCGCAGCTGCGGCGGTAGTCAGCCTGTCCGGAGCGGCGAAGATCGGCGATCGGCTGGCGAGCGGGCGACCAGCATGGATCGCCCTGGCGGCCGGATTTGAGCTGCTCTCGGTCCTCGGCTTCGCAACAGCCTTCCAGCTCGTATTTGGCGATTGGCTCCCGAAGCGTATGAGCCTTCGCACGGGACTGACGGTGTGCGCTGCCACGATCCTGATTCCGGCCGGAGGGATCCTCGCCATCGGCGCCGGAGCCAGAGCCCTCCGCAGGAGAGGGATGTCCGTCACCAAGACCCGATCGCGCGCGATCGCGTTCCTGCTGATCACCAACGCTCCAAACGCAGTGGTGCTCGGTGCGCTCGGCATCGCGCTGGGCACCGGGCTGCTCGACGGCCCGCACACGGCGAGCCTGACGATCGTGCCTGCCGTCATCGCTCTGAGCGCGATTGGTTTGACAATGCTCTTGCCGCTGGTCTCCCTGCAACGCGTCTCGCGTGCACGCTTGGGAATTGCGCACAGGGTTGTGTGCTTCGTGGCCACGGAGCTCAAGCTCGGCGTAATGGAGGCGCTGGCACTGGTGCGCGGGGGGAGCTGGAAGCTGCTCGGCGCCGTTGCGTACTACGCGTTCGACAACGCCGTGCTGTGGGCCGCGTTCAAAGCCTTCGGCCACACTGACCCGCCGATTGCCACGCTCGTCCTCGCCTACCTGATCGGCTCAGCCGCCGGGTCGCTCCCCGTCCCGGCGGGAATCGGCGTCGTTGAGGGAGGGATGCTCGGACTGCTCGTGCTCTTCGGCGCGCCGGCGATCTGCGCCGGGATCGCCGTCCTCGCCTACCGTGCGGTCTCCACCGGGCTGACCTTGGCGCTCGGGGGCGCCGCCTTTCTCAAAATCGGCCGACGGGTGCCACGTACTCGGCCAATCTCGGCCCATGAGGCAAAACCCCTCAACGACAGTAGCTTCGCCTGATGCTTGTGGCCCGACTGCTACTACGGCGACGGCAAATCTGCCGACGCACGCCGCGCCGAGCGGGCGGAGCGGGAACCAGCGGCTCCGCGCTCCGCCCGCGCGGCTTCAGGCAGGGACCGCCTCCAGCTCGCCGCGACGCGCTGCCTTGGCCTGCTCGCGGCTGTCGCGCGAGGAGATCAGGACGGCCGCGAGGATTGCGCCGACGATCGCGAAGCCCGCACCGACGAGAAAGGCGCGGTCGAACCCTTTCGTGAGCGCGACCGAGGGATGCGCGCCGCCGCTGAGCAGGCTTTGCGTGCGGCTGTTGGCGACCGTCGCGAGAATCGCCAGGCCGAGCGCGCCGCCGACCTGCTGTGAGGTGTTGATCAGCCCCGAGGCGAGGCCGGCCTCATGCGGCTTGGTCCCCGTCACGGCGCCGATCGTCACCGAGACGAACGAGAACCCGAGGCCGAACGCGGCGAGCAGCGACGGCCCGAGCACGTCGGCACCGAAGGACCCACCCGACGCGGGTACCTGCGAGAACCACAGGAGAGCGCTCGCGATCAGCAACAGACCCGCGATCAGCACCGGCTTGAAGCCGATGCGCGTGACGAGCTGCGAGCCGACCCCGGCCGAGATGATGATCCCCACCGCCAGCGGCAGATAGGACAGCCCTGTCCTGATCGCCGAGAAGCCCAGGACGTCCTGCAGATAGAGCGAGATGAAGAAGAACATCGAGAAGAGCGACATGCCGATCAGCAACCCCACGATGTCCGCTCCTCGCAGCGTGCGCCGGCGGAAGATCGAAAATGGCAGCAGCGGGTGGCGCGTGCGGCGCTCGATCGCCACGAACGCGACGAGCAGGAGGGCCGATCCGGCGAGCCTCAGCAGCGTGCCCGTGGAGCCCCACCCGACGTTGACCGCGTCGACGACCGTGTAGACGAGCAGCGCGAGCCCCGCCGTGACCGTCACAGCTCCGGGGATGTCAAAGCCTTCGGTGCCGTCCTCGGACTTGCTCTCGAGCAACAACCGTGGCGCGAACGTGGCCGCGGCGATGCCGATCGGGACGTTCACGAACAGCACCCACCGCCAGGTCAGGCCACTCGTGAGAATGCCGCCCAGCAGTACCCCGGCGGCGCCGCCGGCGCCGGCGACCGCACCCCAGATGCCCAGGGCGCGGTTGCGCTCCGCCCCTTCGGCGAACGTGGTCGTGATGATCGACAGCGCCGCCGGCGAGACGATCGCCGCGCCGAGGCCCTGGGTCGCACGCGCGACGATCAGCCATGCCTCCGACTGGGCAAGGCCGCCGGCGAGCGATGCGAGCGAGAAGACGACGAGGCCGATCATGAACATCCGCCGGCGCCCGAGCAGGTCGGCCAGGCGTCCGCCCAGTAGGAGGAACCCTCCGAACGTCAGCGTGTAGGCGTTGACGACCCACGAGAGGTCGGCGCGGGAGAAGTGCAGGTGGGCGCCAATCGACGGGAGCGCCACGTTCACGATCGACGCATCGATCACGACCACGAACTGCGTCATCGCCAGAAGCATCAGGGCGAGGTTCTTGCCACGCTGCGAGCTCAGGTCGGCGGTTGCCCTCGGCGAACGCGAGCCGATCCTCGCTGCGCCGCGGAGTTGGTTGATGGTGGTAGCCATGCTCGTCCTCTCGGAAGTTGAACGCCGGGAATGCGGAAGCGGAACTACGGTTCCCCTTGCTTATAGCAGCATACGGAGCTAACATTCCGTTTGTCAAGGCGATGTCCACCGATCAGCGAACACTCCGAGCCGACGCCCGACGCAACCGCGAGCGGATCATGTCCTCGGGCCGGGAGCTCTTCGCGCGCGACGGGCCCGAGGCGCAGATGGACGAGATCGCCGCACGAGCGGGCGTCGGGATCGGCACCGTCTACCGCCACTTCCCGACGAAGGAGGCGCTGCTGACCGCAATGGTCCGCGATCGCTTCCAGGAGTTCGGGGAGATCGCGACGCTGGCCGAGGAGACCGTCGACGCGCGGGACGTGCTCGAGACCGTCATGCGTCGCTCGGCCGAAGCGGTCGAGGGCGATGTGGGCTTTCAACTGGCGATGATGGGCTCCAACCAGCTGGAGTGGGAGGGCATCGAGGAGGAGAAGGCGGTCCTCGCGGCGGTCGTCACCCGGATCATCCGCCGCGCCGTCGAGGCTGGGGCGGTCCGCGACGATTTCACCTTCGAAGACTTCGGGATGGTGATGTGTGGGATCACCTCGACGATGTACTACAAACCGGGTAGCGCCGACTGGCGTCGCCATCTCGCCATCGTTGTTGACGGCCTATGCCCTCCGGGCAGGGTCGAACAGGACCGCCCTACCCGGAGCTGATCTCCGCACCGACGCCGATCGGCTCAACGGTGCGGCGAATGACGAGGTAGGCGATCCCACCCCCGACGAGCGGCACGAGAAGTCCGATCGCCTGGTAGAGCAGGACGCCGGCGATCGCGACGTTGTGGCCGACGCCGTAGAGGATCAGCACCCCGGCGATCCCGCCGACCGTGCCGAGGCCAGCCGGCAAGGGGAGTGATCCACCGAGCGCGCCGATTATGTAGGCCATGACGATCACGCCGAAAGTGGGAACCGGGTGGGCGTGCACGGCGAGGAAGGCGACCCACAGCACGAGCACGTCCAATCCGAGGTAGACCACCGCCCCGAAGACAGCCTTGTAGTTCCGGCCGTGACGCAGAAGCAGCTCGGTGTTCTCGACAGCTTCCGACAGTGTGCCGATCACCGCGGCGACCCTCGCGTGCTTGATCGGCTTGGACTCCGCGCGCGTTGACGCGCGGTGTGCAACCAGTACGGTCGCGACAACCGCGATCGCGGCCACCGCGGCCGGCAGCAGGGTCAGCAGAAGATCTCGCGCACCGGAGAGGACGCCGCTCGCGAGCGCCAGCCCGAAGAGGACCAGCGTCAGCGCATCGATCGCGGTGTTGAGAAAGCTGAGGTTGAACTCGCGCTCGGCGACCAGCTTGAGCGGCATACCGAACTGGTGCAGGATCCAGGCTCCTACGCCCACACCTCCCCACGAGCCACCGGGAACGAGCGTGCCACCCCCCAACTGTGCCCAGGCCACGCGGGTATCCATTCGTTGGCCGCGGCCGTCGCTGCTGAGCAGATCCTCGGGGTCGACGATTGCTCGCCAGGACACCACGAAGCCCATCTCGGAGAGCGTCTCGAGAACCAGCGCCACGAGCACCAGCCTCCAATCGGCATGCTTCAGGCTGTTCAGGGCCTGTTCGAGCGCCGGAATCAGCTTGAGCACCAGGTACCCGATCACGAGGTAGCCCGCAAGCTTCAGAGCGGATCTCAGCAGGTGATCTCTCGCGTGGCCCAGCGCGCCCCAGGTCCGGTGCTGGCGCGCGGACTCCTGCTTCGACGCGACGAGGGCCGCCTGGGCAGCGTCGTCGGCCGTCATCCGCGACTCACGCAGGGTGGACGCATGCGATCGGGGTTCGGCCCGTGGTTGATCTTGGAAAGCGTTCGTGCGCAGGGGTAGCGTCCCACAAATGACGTTTCGTCTCCGGCGCGTTCGGGCCCACAGCCTGGCGGGCTATCGAGAGATGTCGCCTGAGCAGCGGCGTCACTCCGTTGAGGCGGCGAGTCGGCGAATCCTCGAGCGCAACTGGGTTCCGACGCCCGGATTCACGATGCCCAACCCGAGGAAGTATCCGTGGCAATGGCTTTGGGACTCTTGCTTTCACGCCATCGCCTGGAGCCGTCTGGGGGATCCCCGCGCAGTCAACGAGTTGGAGAGCGTCCTCTCGCTCCAGCTTCCCAACGGTTTCGTTCCGCACATGGGCTATTGGGCGAGACCCGCGTCGTCGCTCGCCCTCTGGCACGTTCCTGGTCGATCGGACATCACGCAGCCCCCGATGTATGGCCACGCGTTGCGCGTGCTGAGCGAACGCGGATTCGCCGTGGCGCATCTCCACGATGCCGCGACCGCCGGGCTCGAGCACCTGCTCGAGCATCGTCGGGATCCCGGCTCGGGCCTCATCCGCGTGGTGCACCCGTGGGAGACGGGCTGCGATGACAGCCCGCGGTGGGATGGATGGCACGCCGAGCCGTTCAAGGAGCGCCGCTGGAACGCCAAGAAGAGAGAACTGGCTCGATCGATTCGCCTCAAGGACGGAGCCGCATCGGCAAATCCGGATTTCGATGTCGGCTCGTCGGGATTCAGCGCTCTCGTCGCGTTCAACGCTCGCGAGCTCGCCGAGATCACCGGTAACGCTGGCCTTCTGTCAAAGGCCTCTGCGCTGGCCAGGTCGATCGACGCCCGTTGGTTGGACGCTCGACGCACGTGGAGCGACGTTTGCCTCGCCGGTCCCCGCACCAGCTCGGCTGTCCGCACTCTCGATGCGCTGTTTCCAGTGCTGGTCAGCGAGAACCCTCAGTATGTGGAGCTCGCGTTCGCGGAGATCTTCGAGCCGCGTTCCTTCTGGCGGCCCTCGGGGCCTTCAGGGACCTCAGCGGACGAGCGGACGTATGACCCCGCCCGATACTGGCGCGGCGACGCATGGCCGCAGGAGGTCTATCTCCTGATGGTTGCGGCGGCGCGGTCCGGGCGCCACCGGCAGGCTCAAAGCCTCGCAGAGAAGCTGGTCGAGGGCTGCGTCGGGTCCGGGTACGCAGAGCGCTGGAATCCCGAGACGGGCGCCGGCCTCGGAGCGATTCCGCAGGGCTGGGCGGCGCTGGCGTGCGAGGCAGACGCCGGTTGAGCCGTGCCCTCGATCCGGCGAGCTGTCAACTTGCCAGCGACCACAGGTCCGTGTGCTCGTCGGCGAGCTGGCCGCGGACCGGTCGAAGTCGCTGAGCCGTCAGGCGCGCGCATGCCGCCATCTCGGAGTCCGGGTCAGCCTCGGGGTCATCGCCACGGTCCAGTCCGACTGCGGCCTTCAACACCCCGTCTTGCAAGTAGAAGCCGATCAGCTTTCCTTCCTCCAGGCTTCCGCGCACGACGAACTCGTCCCATGTCGTGGCGTGACCGACGTACTCGATCTTGTGCTCGTATTGATCGGACCAGAAGCTGTGGATGTACTCGTATGGCGCGCCGGAGCCGAGCATCGACCTCGCTGCCGCGCGGCCATGCTTCTCGGCGTTGTTGTAGTGCTCGACACGAACCCGGCCGAAAACGGGGTGGAGGTGGTTCGCCACGTCGCCCGCCGCGTAGACGTCGGGCGCGCTGGTGCGACAAAGCTCGTCGACGAGCACTCCGTTCGAGACCGCGACCGGGGGTCCCACGAAGCTCGGAAGCTCGGGCTCGATCCCGACGGCGACGACTGCAAAGTCGCACTCGATGCGTTTTCCGCTCGCGGTCACGGCCGCCTGCACCCGCTCGGTTCCCTCGAACGCGACGAGTTGCTCTTCGGCGCACAGCTCCACGCCGTGGCCGCGGTGGATGGCTGCGATTGCCGCGCCGACCTCCTCGCCCAGGACCCTCTCGAGCGGCAGTCTCCCGGGAAGGATCGCGCTCACCCGAACCCCCAGCTGGGTCAAGGAGGCCGCCACCTCGCAGCCGATGAACCCCATGCCGACGATCACCGCGCGCCGATCTGCGATGGCCTCCCGCTTGATCGCGTCGCACTCTGCGACGGTCCGCAGTTGGTGGATACCGGGCAGCTCAGCGCCAGGAACCTGAAGCCGCCGGTTCCGCCCGCCGGTGGCGATCAGCAGCTTCTGATACTCGAGCTCTCCTCCCGGGTCGAGCGTCAGCGTGTTCCGAGCGCCGTCCACAGCGGCAACGCTGCACCCGCTGCGTAGCTCTACGTCGTGCTCCTGATACCAGGTCGCCGGTCGGACATACCAGCCGGCGAGGTCCTCCTCCGAGCGCAGGTAGGTCTTCGACAACGGAGGACGGCCGAAGGGGACCCCCGGCTCGCGGCCGATGAGCACCACCCGGCCCCCGAAGCCCTCTTCGCGGAGGGTGACTGCGGCGTTGCCCCCGGCGAGGCCGACGCCGATGACCACCATCGCCTTACCGCCGTCTTCTACCGCCATCCGTCACCATCCCTATTGGTCCTGTGCTGAGGCATTTGAAAAGAGCGGAATGTTCGCCCCGCTTGCCGGAACCAGGCTGCCGTCGAGCAGCGCGACGATCAGCTCCGCAACCTCACCTGGTGTGAGGCCGGCGCGAAGGTCGGGGTTGGCGTCTCGAAGCATCTGGGTGTCGACCGCGCCGGGACTGATGCAGATCGCGCTGATGCCGTGTGCCCTGCCCTCGACCGCGATCGCCTCGGTAAGGCCGATCACCCCGTACTTGGAGACGTTATACGCGGCCAGGCCGGGGAACTTCTCGGTCGCGTAAACGCCGGAGAGCGACGCGATGTTGACGATTCGTCCCTCGCCGGCGTTACGCATCGCGGTAAATGCGGCGCGGCAACACAGGAACGAGCCCGTCAGGTTGACCGCGAGCGTTCTCTCCCA
Organism: Solirubrobacteraceae bacterium; assembly: GCA_035567055.1. Classification (GTDB taxonomy): domain Bacteria; phylum Actinomycetota; class Thermoleophilia; order Solirubrobacterales; family Solirubrobacteraceae; genus Palsa-744. Next base: position 6,508 of record DATMQX010000047.1, on the reverse strand, counting down.
GATCTCCGGCGTCGTCTCGGCGAAGGGCGCAGGCGTCAGCACGCCGGCCGCGCAGACCAGCGCCGTGGGCGGGCCGATCTCCTCGGCGGCGGCGAAGAGCCGCTCGACGTCCTCGACACTGCTGACGTCGGTCGCTGCCGTCCTCGCCTCGCCGCCCGCGTCACGGATGCGTCGGGCGACGACTTCGAGAGCCTGCTCGTCGCGGGCGGCCAGGACGACGTGGGCCCCTGCGGCCGCCATCGCTTCCGCGGTGGAGGCTCCGATCCCACGGCTGGCCCCGGTGACCACCGCTAGCCTCCCCGCCAGCCAGTGCCTCGGGTCAGCCACCTATCGCGACCTCTACGTCGCCGGCGGCGACTCGCCCGTAAAGCTGTTCGTGCGCGTCGAGACTGAGCTCCAGGTCGAGGCGGCGCTCCGCATGTCGGCGACATTCCGAGCGCGATAGCTCGCTCGTCCTCACGGTGGCTTCGGCTGCCGCCTCGATGTCGTCGGGCGTGACGATCAAGCCCGTGACGCCGTCGACGATGATCTCCTCGAGTGCGCCGCGCCGGAACGCCACGACCGGAGTGCCGCAGGCTTGCGCCTCGGCGGCGACCATCCCGAACGGCTCGTCCCATCTGGCGGGGCAGAGCACGACGGCCGCGCTGGCCATCGCATCCCAGAGAGTCGTTCGTGCAACCCCTGGATGAACGAAGACGCCCGAATCGGCTCGTCGTGGGTCGATCCTTTCGCGTGCGTAGTCCGGGTCGTAGCTGTCGCCGAAGACGTCGATCCGGATCCCTGCCGCGAGCGCGATCTCGATAGCCTCGGCGGCTCCCTTCTCTGGACTCAGCCTGCCGGCGAAGACGGCGTTGTCCCCGGCCGTCGCAGACCAGGGGATCAAGCTCGTCGGGATGTGAGACGGCAGGATCGCGTCGACCGGGATGACCCGTCGCCAGGCGCTCGCCTGGACTGCGGAGACGCCCGCGACCGTCGGCGCCGGATCGCGCCGCGCCGCCCGACGGAGCGCCTCGGCAACCGCCGCGTCAGGAGGAAGGTGAAGCGTATGCACAACGGGCGCGCACGCTGTTGGCGCGAGCGTGACAGCAGGCGCGTCGAACGCGTGATTGTGAACCACGTCGTACGCCTCCAGGCGCACGGTGTCGTAAACATCGGCGAAAGCCTTCTCGGCCGCGCCTTGCGCGTTGGCGACTGCGTCCGAGCGCGCGCGGTAGAGCGTCGCTTGCAGAGCCTCGTGATCGACCCCCGCGTCGATCACCTCCACACCCGGTACCTCCGATCCCGAGGCGGCGTACAGGTGAACGCAGTGGCCCCTCGCGGTGAGGCCACGCGCGAGATCGGAGACGAAGACCTGCGACCCGCCGCACTGGGGCTCGCGGATGGCGCTGACCATCGGGGCAATGATCGCCAGCTTCATCGCGCGATCACCTTGAAGGCGAGGTCGCGCGGCGGATTCGTCCCAAGCAGGTCGTAGGGAACCCGACGCCAGCCGTGGCGACAGACCTCCCCGATTGCGCTCGGATAGAAGATCTCGATCAGCTCGGCTGCCTCTTCATCGCTGGCGAACTCGACGAACATCTCTCCGTCGAAGCGCAGATACCGGTAGCCATGCGCGGCGAGCCAGCGGACGTCGTTCGGCCAGACGATGACGACGCGGCCACCGGGCCTGCAGACGCGCTCCATCTCGGCCAGGCCGGCCTCGCCGCCATGCCCCGGCGCCGGCGTGAGGGCCGAGCACGCCACCACCACGTCGGCGCAATCGTCGGCCACGGGCAACTCGTCGAAGAAGCCATGGGTCACATGGACGCGGTGCTCCCCGTCGGCTGCCGCAAGCTTGCGATTCAGGATCTCACGCAACGGCGCAGCCGGCTCGATCGCAACGACCTCGCGGGCGCGGTCAACAAGCTCCAGCGTCAACCGGCCCGTGCCGGCAGCCACCTCGACGATCCGCTCGAGGTTCTCTGGCAGCCAGCCGATCACGCCCGGGTGGAGGCGCTCCGCGCTGACGAGCCGGTCATAGAGCTCTGGCTCGAGCCGGTACAGGAGCTCCCAGGCGAGCGTCGCGTCGGTTCGCGGGTCGCCCGTCCCGCTGGCGAGGAACCGTCTCGCCTCAGCCTGAGTGAGCACGCCAAGGTCAGCCGTGGTGTAGCGCGCTCGCACGTTTCGAGGACGCGTCTCAGACGTCATCACGGACTTCTGCCCAATTCTTGTCCGTCTCCCACAACCTGAGCGAGCGCAGCAATCCCTCCGGGAGCTCTCGGCGGATCCTCTCCCAGAACGCCATGGCCAGGTTCTCCGCGGTCGGGATGACCCCCTCCAGCCACGCAACGTCGGTATTCAGGTTCCTGTGGTCCACGTCCTGGACGATCAGCCGGCAGATCACATCGGACAGCTGCTTCAGGTCCAGCACATAGCCCGTGGTCCGGTCGATCTCCCCGGCCACCACGACCTCGAGGACGTAGTTGTGCCCGTGCAGATTCGCGCACTTCCCGAACAGGCGCTCATTGTCCTCATCGGACATGCCCGGATCGCGCAGCTGGTGCGCCGAGTTGAACGACTCACGGCGACTCACGAGCACGGTCGTCGAGCTGGACGCTGCCTCTCGGCGGGCGACGGCAATACCTGCATCACTCAGATCGTGATGGGCCACTTGAACCCCTCCTGACTCCTGTGCTCAGGTGCGTAGGGACACCGACGATACAGCCCCGTCGACGTCGAGCCATCGCGCACGTGGAGGCGGGATCGGCGCTCTCTCGCCCACCCGGTCCAACGTCAGCCCGGCAGGTCCTCGGGTCGCTTGGCAGCGAGGTGACCTTCCAAGAGGCCGGTGGACTGGCCGACCTCGATCAGATACCCGTCGGGGTCTCGCATGTAGCAGCGGATCTCGGCACCGCGATCGATGGGCGGCGTGAGAAATGCTGCGCCTCGCGCGCTCCACTCCCGGTAGCAAGCCTCGACGTCCGCCACCCGCAGGTTCAAGAAGATCGAGGTGCTGTGCCCCGGCTCGTAGTCGACGACGGATATGTCCGGCTTGTCGGGGGTTGGCGGGCCGCCCGGATTCATGATGATCCACGAGTTGGCGAGCTTGACCATGCACGGATTTTCCGGGAGCACCACGCTGCCGCCAAGCACCTCCGAGTAGAACGCGCGGGAGCGAGCCACCTTCCGGACGGTGATGAACAGGGTGACGAGAATCCCCTCGGCGGGCGTCGGGAGGTTCTCGAAGTCGATGGTCTGAGTGGGTTCGGTCATGATGCCCTCGATTCTGATCGCGCATCGCTGGCCCCCGTGCCCTCGCGTCGTGAAGGCCCTGACGCCGGGTCGTTGGGATGGGCCTCGAGCACGGTCACCGTAATGTGCATCCAGTCGTACAGCGGCAGCGCCTCGAGCAGACGGTCGAGCTGGGCTCGGCTGTCGGCGAAGTAGAGACCGAGGACCTTGCTCTCGCCGTCCGGAACGGTCAGCCTCCAAATCCGCATCAGGTGACCTTGCTCAACCAGCGCCGCTGCCGCGGTTGACTCGGCGTTCTCACGCTCCTCGACCTCTACCTGCGAGGTTCCCTGCGGAATGCTCGTCTCGAACTCGACCAGGAACTCCATTGCCAACTCCTCTCGGTTCCGATTCAGAGTCCCTCAACGGACGCGCGCTCGCGCCCGTTGGATGCCCTGGCTGCGGCCCTGGCCCGGCGCGTTGCCGGAGCTACTCTAGGAGCTTCGCTGCATACGGTCGTCTGCGCTCCGGGCCGTGGCGAAGGAGAGGGGGGACAGGCGCAGGCGCATCAGCGTCCCTCCGCCCGGCGCGTCCTCCGCACTGACGTCGCCTCCGTGGGCGTCGGCCACCTGGCGCACGATTGCGAGGCCAAGCCCGCTGCCGGGCAGTGCGCGGGCGCTCGCGCCACGATAGAAGCGATCGAACGCGTGCGGCATGTCGGCTGCGGCGATGCCGGGGCCGTGGTCGCGCACGGTCAGCTCCCCGTCGATCAGGACGATCTCGAGCGACCCGTCGTGCGGGCCGAACTTCAGAGCGTTGTCGATCAGGTTCTTCACGGCGCGTCCGAGTCGTTGCGGATCGCCGAGCACGAGCGTCTCCTGCAGGTCTTCGGCGAGCTGCGCGCGTGGAGCACGCCGGTGCGCCTGGGCGATCTCCTCCGCGACGAGGACGTCCAAGCGCACCTCTTCGAGCACCGTCGGCGGCTCATCCCCACGCGCCAGCTCGATGACGTCGTTGATCAGCGTCGTCAGGTCCTCGAGCTGCTCGACCAGGTCCGACAGCAGCAGCTCGCGGTCGCGCTCCGACATCGACGGCGACTGCTGCAGGACCTCGATGTTTGCCCGCAGGCTCGTCACCGGCGTGCGGAGCTCGTGCGAGGCGTCGGCAACGAGCTGCCGCTGGACGCGCGAGGAGGCGTCGAGTGCGCGCATCGATCCCGCGAGCGCGTCGAGCATCGTGTTGAAGCCGCTCGCGAGCCGGCTCAGCTCCCCACCCCCGCGACCGGGTATTCGGCGCGCGAGATCTCGGGTTCGCGTGACGTGCTCGACCGCCTCGGTCAGATGCCTCACCGGGGAGATCGTCGCGCGGCTGACCAGCGAGCCGAGCAGTGCGGCGACGGCGATTCCGCCGAGCGCCACGAGCGCGAGGATCAGGCGCAGGTTGAAGAGCGTGTGATCGACCTCGTTGAGCGAGCGGGCGATCTGGATCGCACGCACCGGCGCTCCGGCGGCGAGCGCCACGTTGAGCACTCGCAGGTGGTCGGAGCCGATGCGGATCTCCGAGAAGTAGCTCGAGCCGCCCGCGCGCGCGAGCCGGCGCGCACGCGCGTCGACCGGCAACGTGGCCGCGCCGGCCGCGGGCGGAGCGAGGACTTCGCCCTTGGGGCCGAGCGCCTGGAAGACGCCACGGTTCTCGCCCAGGAGCACTTTCGGGACCGGCAGCAGGGGCCTCGCCGGACGCGAGCCGCTCGAGGTGCTCCGGCCGCCCCGGCCGAGGAATTCGCGCAGTCCTCTCGCCCCGACGGTGGGCGCCGCGAGCGCAGCGCTGCGCGCCCGCTCGGAGATCCCGCGCTGCAGCCCGAGCGCCGTGTCGCGGAGCGAGTTGTCGACCTGCCGGTGCAGCTGGTCGGCGACGAGCAGGTACGTCAGCGCGGAGGCGATCAGGACCGCGACGGCCACCGCCGCGGTCGCCACCAGCGTGATCCTGTGCCTGAACGTCATCGCTCGCGCAGCACGTAGCCGACGCCGCGCACGGTATGCAGCAGGCACGGCTCACCGCCCGCCTGCGTCTTGCGGCGCAGGTAGCCGATGTAGACGCCGAGCGAGTTCGAGCTCGCGCCGAAGTCATACCCCCAGACGTGCTCGAAGATCGCCGAGCGCGTCAGCACCTGGCGGGGGTGGCGCAGGAACAGCTCGAGCAAGCGGAACTCGGTGCGGGTGAGCGTCAGCTCGCGCGTCCCGCGGCGGACCTCGTAGGTCACCGGGTCGAGCGTCAGATCGGCGTAGCCGAGTGGCCGCGGATCCTCGCCTTCGCCAGCCGCCCCGCGGCGAAGCAGCGCTCGCACGCGCGCCATCAGCTCGCGCAGCGCGAACGGCTTGGCGAGGTAGTCGTCGGCTCCTGCGTCCAGGCCGGCGACGCGATCGTCGATCGCGTCGCGCGCCGTCAGCATCAGCACGGGCGTGCGGTCGCCGGCGTTGCGCATCCGCCTGCACAGCTCGAGGCCGTCGATGCCGGGCATCACGATGTCGAGCAGGACCGCTTCATAGCTTCCTTGCGCCAGCAGGTCGAGCGCCTGCTCGCCGTCGGCGGCAAGTGTGATCTCGTATCGCTCCAGAGCGAGTGCCCGGGCGAGCGCCTGACGCACCGCGGGCTCGTCGTCGACGACGAGGAGCCGGGGCTGGATGGCGCCGACCGGCGCCCGGCGTTCGAGCATCTCAGGCGCACTCATGGCAGTCGTCTGCGTCGGCATCGCTCTCTAGGAGCAGGCTGCCATCGGCGACGAAGAAACACATAAGAGGACGCGCCGCACTTCTTACGCAGTTCTTGAACGTGCCGGCGATCCTCAGTGGCGATGACATCCGTCCGACAGAGCGCCCCTCGGTGGCTGACCATCGCTCTCGGCGCCGGCGCGCTGACGTTGATCGTGCTCGCTGTCCTGCTCGTTGGCGCACCCGGACGGGCGAGCAGCGGGCAGACCCGCGTCGTCAAGGTTCGCAACGGCGTCGTCCAATCGACCGTCTCGGGAAGCGGCAACGTCCAGCCCGGCACCCAGCTCGACCTCGGGTTCAGGACCTCGGGCGTCGTGCAGCGCATCTACGTCACGCAGGGCCAGTACGTGACGCCGGGCAAGCTGCTCGCCGAACTCAACCCGCAGAGCGCCGAAGTCACGCTCGAACTCGGCAGGGCGACGCTCCAGGCGGCCGAAGCCACGCTCGTCCAGGAGGAAGAAAGCGGTGGCGAAACGTCCTCGGGCCAGAGCTCCGCCGGCGCGAAAACGACCGCCGCGACGACCGCGAGC
>DATMQX010000046.1:0-4187 GCA_035567055.1 Solirubrobacteraceae bacterium | reverse complement strand
GGCCCTCGGCTGCGCCGCCGGATGCCGTGGTCTCGGCCAACGCCAACGCGCCCTGGCCGCCGGTCATCGCAAGATAGACGTCGGCGAGGATGCGGGCATCGAGCAGCGCGCCGTGGAGCTCGCGGTGCGAGTTGTCAACCTCGTAGCGCTTGCAGAGAGCGTCGAGGCTGTTGCGCTGGCCCGGATGCATCTCCCGCGCCAGCGCGAGCGTATCGAGGATCTGACAGACCGAGGCGACGCGGCGCATCTCCCCCGGCACTCGCCCGAGCTCGGCGTCGAGGAACGCCACGTCGAACTCCGCGTTGTGGATCACGAGCTCGGCATCGGCGACGAAGGCGAGCAGCTCCTCGTGAATCTCCGCAAAGCGCGGCTGGCCATCGAGCTCGCTGCGCGAGATACCGTGCACCGCGAGCGCCGCGTCGTCGATCTCGCGCTCGGGATTGAGATACCTGTGAAAGGTCCGGCCGGTCGCCCGGCGGTTCACGAGCTCGACGCAGCCGATCTCGATGACCCGGTGGCCGAGCTCCGGCTCCAAGCCGGTCGTCTCGGTGTCGAGCACGATCTGTCGCATGGGGCGCGAGTCTACCGCAAGGCGCTTTGCTCTAATGCGTCGATCGCCTGATTGGCGAGACGATCCACGCGTTCGTTGCCCTCGACCCCCGAATGCCCCCGCACCCAGTGCCATTCGATGCGGTGTGGCACGATGAGCTCGTCGAGCCGCTCCCAGAGATCCTGGTTCTTGACCGGCTTTTTGTCCGCGGTGCGCCAGCCGCGCGCCTTCCACGACTCGAGCCACTCGGTAACGCCGCGCCGCACGTACTCCGAATCCGTGTAGACCCGCACCTCGACCGGACGGCGCAGCGCCTCGAGTGCGCGGATCACCGCGGTGAGCTCCATGCGGTTATTGGTGGTGTGAGGCTCGGCGCCGTGAATCTCCTTCTCGTCCTTCCCGCGCCGGAGCAACGCCGCCCAGCCGCCGGCGCCGGGATTGCCCCGGCACGCGCCGTCGGTATAGATCTCGACGACACCCGTTGTTCGCGAAGCTGCCACCTGATGAGGCGTGTCGCTCTAAAGCCCCGAGCGCGTCGTCGGCTTGACGAGTCCGCCGAGAACCGTTGGTCGCTGCTCGCGCAGCCGCGGGCGAATCGGCGTCATCGTGTAGAGGCGCTTGCGCGCCTTGAGGAGATACGCGCCCGCCGGCAGTGGATAGGTGAGGCCCGGGCGCCGTAACCGGCCCGTTCCCTCATCTGACGAAAGACCCCGGCTCCAGGGGCTGAGGTAGAGATACCGCGTGGCGGCGACGACCTCGTAGCCCAACAGCACGAGCCACTCGCGCACAAGGTTTCCCGGCAGCACCCGCCGCATCCCTGGCGGAAATCCGCTGCGGCTTGCACGCGCGCGCAGGCCCCAGAGGCTCCACGGTCGAAAGCCGAGGATCAGCAGCTGCCCCTCGCCCACCAGCACCCGGTCCACCTCGCGCAGGATCGCGTACGGATCGGGCGCGAATTCGAGGGTGTGGGGCAAGAGCGCCGCGTCAATGGAGTCGCCGATAACCGGAAGGTTGGCGGGGCGCGCAATGATATCTGCGCCCGGCGCGAATCCCGGCGCGGCCACGAGACTCTGAGCCCGCGTGCGGCCCCTCGCCAGGAGCTCGCGTGCGCTTCCCCACGCCCCGATCTGCAGCAGCTCCCAGCCGAACACATCCTCCATCGCCTCGCCGAGGAGCTCGGCTTCCACGGCGAGTAGCGAACGGCCGATCCGGGTGCGCCACCAGGCCGCGAGCCTTGTGTCGCCGTCGGTCATGCTTGAAGTGCGAACTGGCACGATAGAAATGCTGGTAAATGTGTGAACTTACCGGTTAAATTCCGGGTCTTGAACCAGTAGCGTCCCAATTCCAAGGACCCGAGCCCAAGGACGAGGCATCGGGGAACTTAGCACGGCTACCCGGGGTACGGAACCTTGAGAATCAGAGCGATGAGACGAGCGCGCCACGGTTTGTTTTGGGTGGCGCTGGCCGGCCTCGGCGCGTGCGCGCACACCCCCGCCCAGCGGCCCGCTACGCCCCCGGTGCAGGCTGCAGTGGTCCCCGCTCCGACCGCGGCCGAAGCGCCGCCACCGGCCCAGCCCCCCGCAATGCCCGTGGCCCCCTGGACCGAAGCGCCTTCAAGTCCCGCGACCGCTGAGGCCGCGGCTCCCGCCGTCGAGGCGGTCGTTCCGCCCGCCCCTGCGGCCACCGCCGATGGCGCATCTCCAGGCGACGCAACGGCCGCGGCGAGCGCAGCCTCCCAGACGCCCGTCACCTCGCCGGCGGAGTATCCCGATCTCTTCACGCGGATGCGCGCGGGGTTCAAGCTCGAAGACGGTGATCACAAGGCCATCGATCAGCAGCTGCGCTGGTACGCGAACAATCCCGACTATCTGCAGCGCGCCTTCGGGCGCTCGGATCTTTACCTCTACCACATCGTGAGCGAGCTCGAAGCTCGTGGCATGCCACTCGAGCTCGCCTTGCTGCCCGTGGTCGAGAGCGCCTTCGAGCCGTACGCGTTCTCGCGTGCCAGCGCCTCGGGCCTCTGGCAGTTCATCCCCGGCACAGGCTCGCGCTACGGACTGCGGCAGGATTGGTGGTATGACGGCCGGCGTGACATCGTGGAGTCGACCCGCGCCGCGCTCGACTACCTGCAGTCGCTCCACGATGAGTTCAATGGCGACTGGCTGCTCGCGATCGCCGCCTACAACTGCGGCGAGGTCATCGTCGAGCGCTCGGTGACGATGAACCGCGCCTCCGGACGCCCGATCGACTTCTGGAGCCTGTGGCTGCCGCGCGAGACACGCGCCTACGTGCCGAAGCTCCTCGCCATGCGGCGCCTGGTGCTCGATCCGAGGGCCTACGGCCTCGAGATCACGCCCGTCGCGAACCAGCCCTACTTCACGCGCGTCGCGACCGGCGGCCAGATCAGCATGAAGGTCGCGGCCGAGATCGCCGGGATCACGCCGGACGAGCTCTACGAGCTCAATCCGGCCTTTCATCGCTGGGCGACCGACCCGGTCGGGCCTTACTCCCTGCTGCTGCCGGTCGACGCGGCGCAAGTCTTCAGCGAGAACATCGCGCAGCTCTCGGCCGATCAGTTGCTCGGCGTGGAGCAGTACACGGTGAAGCGCGGTGATTCGGTCGCCTCGGTCGCGCAGCATTTCAATACCACGGCGAACGTCCTCCGCGAGCTCAACGATCTGCCGGACGGGCACCTCACGGTGGGCGATGATGTGCGTGTGCCCTCGGACTCGGAGCTCCCGGCGAAGGTGGTGCTGGCGGCGGCGCGAGTCGATGGCCGCGTCCGCGGCCATAGACCCCATGTGCTCGTCGTCCGGCACGGCGACACGCTCTATTCCATCGCGCGACGCAATCGCGTCGATGTCGGCACACTCGCGGCGCTGAATGGCATGCAGCCCGACGACCCGCTGCGGGCGGGGCAGAGGATCAAGGTCACGAGCGCGTCGCGGAGCTCCGGGCATTCACGTGCGCACCGGCACGTCCTCTACACGGTGCGAAGCGGTGACACCGTCGCCGGTATCGCGCAGCTCTTCCAGTGCAGCGTGCCGCAGATCCTCGCCTGGAACGGGCTCGGCCCGAATCCCCACATTCACGCCGGCCAGAAGCTGCGGATTCACGTGGTGCGGCACACCTGAGCGGAGGCCCCGGGGCCTCGCCCGCCTTGGTCCGCGCGCAACTTCCGGCATAATCTCCCGCCGGGAGGACTCAACATGGGATTTCTCGCCGGCAAGCGCGCCTTCATCGTCGGTGTCGCAACCGATCGCTCGATCGCCTGGGGCATCGCGCAGGCGATGCACCGCGAAGGGGCCGAGCTCGCCTTCTCCTACGTGAACGACAAGATGAAGGAGCGGGTCGAGCCGCTCGCGCATTCGCTCGGATCGCGCCTCACGATGCCCCTCGACGTCACGGTCGACGGGCAGATCGACGCGGCCTACGACCTCCTGAAGCGGGAGTGGGGTGCGCTGGATGTCGTCGTGCACGCCGTGGCGTTCGCACCGCGCGAAGCGCTCACCGGGACGTTCGTCGCCGCGACCAGCCGCGAAGGGTTCCGCGTCGCCCATGATGTGTCGAGCTACAGCCTGACCGCGCTCGCGCGCGGCGCCCAGCCCCTGATGGCAGGCCGTTCCGGGGCGCTCCT
>DATMQX010000045.1:0-2668 GCA_035567055.1 Solirubrobacteraceae bacterium | reverse complement strand
TGTGGAAGAGCGTGCACGGCGTGATCGTCAAAGCGGACGGGGCAACGTCGCGCATGCTCGGTTACGCCGAGGGTGAGCTCGTCGGCCACCGCTCGTTGGAGTTCATCCATCCGGATGACCATGCGTTGGCCATCGACAACTGGCTGCAGATGCTCGCTGTTCCCGGTCCCGGCCGTCGCGTACGGCTTCGGCACAAGCGGCGCGACGGGTCCTGGATCTGGCTGGAGTTGACCAACCACAACCTCTTCCACGACGCCGAGTACGAGTGCGCCGTCAGCGAGCTCGTCGACATCTCAGAGGAGATGGCCGCCCACGAGCTGGTCGACCGGCTGGCGCGGGCAGTCCCTGTCGGGCTGCTGCAGGTGAACCGCGAGCGACAGATCGACTACAGCAACGACCGGCTGCACGAGATCCTGGGTGTCGAGCGAACCGACAGTCTGGATGTGCTGCTCGCCAGGATCGCAGCGGACGATCGCAAGCGGCTCGAAGGCCTGCTCGAGGAGACCCTCGAGGAGGGACGCGACTCCGAGGTCGAGGTCGAGGTGCACCTGGAGGGCGGGGCTGGGTTTCGTCGCTGCGGCGTCGGGCTCCGTGCGTTGACTCAGGAAGAGGGGCGCGTCAGCGGCGCAATCGCCTGTCTCACGGACGTGACGGAAAGCGCGCGCATGCGCGACGAGCTGCACAGGCGTGCGACGTTCGACGATCTAACCGGTTGCTACAACCGCGCCGCCGCAGTCCGGCTGCTCGAGGAGCACATCGCCGCAGGGGGACCGGGCTCGGAGCGGGCGGTGATGTTCGTCGATGTCGATGGCTTCAAGGCGGTCAACGACCGCCACGGCCACGTCGCCGGCGACGCGGTTTTGCGCTCAGTCGCAGCATGCCTTCGCGAGGCGCTTCGGGCTGAGGACATCGTCGGTCGCATGGGCGGCGATGAGTTCCTGATCGTGTGCCCCGAGATCGGCGGCCGAGACAACGCGAACGCGATGGCGGAGCGGCTTCGCAGGGCAGCACCTGTGACGGTGGAGGACCAGGACAGCGAGGTCGCCCTCAGCGTCGGGGTGACCTGGTCGCGGGGGGAAGCGAGCGACGCCGACACCCTCGTAGCCCGCGCTGATCGCGCGATGTACGAAGCCAAGCGCGCGAAGGACAGCAGCGGGAAGGCGCAGGTTCCGGTGGCTCGCCAGGATGCTCCCACGACCGATCACAGAACTGCGGCGGGTACCCGTGAGCGGGACGGATCGCAACTGCTCTCCCAAGCCCCCCGGGGCGGGGCGCCCGCCATTGACGAGGGCACGAGAAGCGACACGAGGAGCCTCGGGCGTGAGCTGGAGCGACACCGCTCGGACGTGCTCGAGCGCACGATAGAGCGGATAGGCGATGCGCGGCTGGATCGAGAGGTGCTCGGACGCTTCGAGCAGTTCAACGTGCGTTCGACCGTCGCGCTGGCTCGGTGGCTGGCAGCTGAGAGCCTCGCCGTCGCAAGGAAGGCGGGGAAGGACACCTGGCAGTTCTATGGCGAGATGTCCACTCGCCACGAGGTCCCGGTCAACGTGATAATCCGGCGCTGCCTCGCCTGGCGGGATGCCGTCGCCGACACGCTGACCGAGATCGCCGCGGAGCAAGGCGTCCGGCCGGCGGCGCTCGAGTACGCGCTCGGCACGCTCACGCTCAGCCTCGAGTACAGCCTCGTGAGAATCGCCAAGTCCGCCGACTCGGAGCGCGATCGTACGGATGATCGGCTCGCATTTGCCGCCACGCATGACGCGCCCACAGGACTGCCGAACCGCTCGCTCATCTTGGACCGAACGGACCAGCTGCTGATCAGGTCACGGCGGCACGGAACACCGGTTGCCGCCTTGGCCATCGGGCTTGACGATCTGAAGAGCATCACGGAGGTGCTCGGGCACGACCGTACCGACGACGTGCTCCGTGCAATTGCAGAGCGGATGGACGGGTGCGTCCGCGACACGGACGCGCTGGGACGAATCGGCGAAGACGAGTTCATCGTGATCGTCGAAGAACACGAGGAGGGCGACGGAGCTCTCCTCCTGGCCGAGCGTATACGGGCGGCGCTGGGCGCACCTTTCCCGTGCGCCGGGAGGGCCGGTCACGTGACCGTGTCGGCGCATGTGGGTGTCGCTGCTGGGGTCCGGTCGTCCGCCGAAGAGCTGATCCGCGACGCGGGGACGGCAATGCACCACGCGCGGTGCGAGGGCCACCAGCGTGTGGCCGTGTTCGAGCCCGGGATGGAACGCGCTCGCGAACACCGTCATCAGCTTAGGGTCGACCTCCGCACGGCGCTTGCCAACAGCGAGATGGCGCTTGCTTACCAGCCGATCGCGGCTCTGGCGGACCTGCGCATAACGGGCATGGAGGCATTGCTGCGCTGGAGCCATCCGACCCGCGGCGTCGTGCCGCCCGCCACCTTCGTCCCCTTGCTCGAGGAGCACGAGATGATCGTCGAGGTCGGGGCATGGGTGCTCCAGGAGGCTTGTCGGTTCGGCGCGGAATGCCAGCGGCTCGGCCCGACCCAGATCTCGGTGAACGTCTCAGGCCGGCAGCTCGACCACGAGCAGCTGCTCTCACAGGTGTGTAACGCCCTGTCGGCTAACCGACTCGACGCGAACAGACTCACGTTGGAGCTGACCGAGACCACGCTGATGCGAAA
>DATMQX010000044.1:0-4784 GCA_035567055.1 Solirubrobacteraceae bacterium | reverse complement strand
TGCGCCGATGTTAATACCACCGTGGTGAATGTCCAAGCGCATCGATCGCATGGCTCGCCAGCCTGCTGTCGCTACGCGCGATCGCCGACCTCGAGCTCGGCCGCCGGCTCGGGCGCAGCGGCAGGCTCGGGCGTAGCGGTCTGCTCGGGCGCAGCGGTCTGCTCGGGCGCCGCGGTCTGCTCGGGCGCCGCGGCCGGCTCGGGCTGCGCATCCGGGGCTTGCTCCTGCCCCTCGTTGGGCTCGGCCTCGGTCCGCCTCGGCGCCGCGGGAGCGGCGCGCATGTCGGGAGCGTCCGGCACGCCCGGCTTGAGCTTGATGATGCGGAAGCGGAGGATCCCGTCGATGATCCGCAGCGAGTGCTCGAGGCTGTCGAGCAGCTTCGGGGTGCCCGCGTGGAACTGCAGCAGGTGGTACTCGGCGCTGGTCTTCCGCGCGATCGGATAGGCGAGCGGCCGCTCGCCCCACGGGTCGTGGCGCAGGAGCTCCCCCTGAGCCTCGATCGTCGCCCGGGCGTCCGCGACGATCTTCGCGCGCGCGGGCTCCTCGAGCTGCGTGTCGAGCAGCACCACGAGGTCGTATATGGGCGGCGGCAGCGTCATACCAGTCCGGAAGACTAGCGGGTCGCCGGCTCCGCCAGGCGCGGGCGCGGCGCATGCCGGCCGGCGCGGGCGGCGCTAGTGGGAGAGGCCCTTCGCCCTAATGTCCGCCAGCTGCTCGTCGATCCAGTCTCCGGGATCGCGCGAGGTGACGATGTCGACGAGGCCCTCCGCGCGGCGTCGACGCTCGGCCGGATCCATCGTCAGCGCGCCATAGATCGAATCCGCGAGCTCCTGTATGTCGAACGGGTTGACCGAGAGCGCGTACTCGCCGAGCTCCTCGTGCGCGCCCGTGTTCTCGGAGAGGATCGACACGCCCTCCCGCTCGTTGACGAGCGGACCCTCCTTGGCGACGAGGTTCATGCCGTCGAACATCGCGTTCACGAGCAGCACGTCGTAGTGCTTGTAGGCGGCGATCGCCTCCTCGAGGTCGTCGCGGAGCTTCAGCTGGATCGGCATCCAGTCGGGCGTCCCGTGCCGGTGGTTGACGACCGCCACGAGCGCCTCGATCCGCTCCAGGTACTCGGCGTACTGCGGCACGTCGGTACGTGATGGCATCAGCTGCGCGACGAACGTGACGCGCTCGGAGAACTCCGGATGCTGCTCGAGGAACAGGTCGAACGCGGAGAAGCCGCGGAGGATGTTCTTGCTGAGGTCCGCCCGGTCGACGCGGAGGATCAGGAAGTCCCGCCGCCGCTGCAGGAGGTCCACCTCGAATTCGTTCACCCGCGAGCTCTGGGCGATCATGCGGGTGGCCCGGTGGTCGATCGGCAGCGGATACGCGCGCACCCACACCTCGCGATCTCCATAGATGACCACGCCGCGATCGAAGTCGACGTCCAGGTCCATGAGGTCGCGGCAGCACTGCAGGAAGTTGCGCCTATAGGAGCGGGTGTGGAAGCCGATGATGTCGTTGGCCAGCAGGCCATTGAAGATCTCGGATCGGATCCCGGTTGGCAGCACCCGCCAGGCGTCCGACTGGGTCCAGGGTATGTGGATGAAATGGTGCAGGAACACGTCGGGCCGGGCGCGCCGCACGAGGTTGGGCAGCGTGTACAGGTGGTAGTCGTGCACCATCACGACCGGCTCCTCGGCGTCGTCGAGCTCCTCGACGACGGCCCGGGCGAGGTCTTCGTTGACGGCGTTGTAGCCGTGCTCGAATGCGTCCACCTCGCTGCGGCGGATGTCCGGCGCGTTGGACAGGTCCCACAGGTAGTGCTGGATGAACCACAGCATCGGGTTGGCGAAGACGTTGTAGAAGTGGTCGTAGGCCTCCGGGTCGCTGACCACCAGCCGCACCTGGTACTCGCCGCCCGCCGGCGAGCGCACCGGGAACGAGCGCCCGTTGTTGGCGAGCGACACCTCGGAGTCCCACTCGTTCATCGCCGAGGCGATCCACAGCACACGCCGATGCGACGCGAGGCCCGTGAGCGCGGTCACGAGGCCGCCCGACCCGCGCTGTACCTCGCCGCCCGCATGGAACGTGACGGGCCCGCGGTTGCTCACCAGCACCAGCGGAGTCCGCTGTGCCGGCGCCTGGCTCATGCCGCCTTCAGCTCGTTGAAGATCCGCAGGTAGTCGCGCAGATAGCGCGGCGTCAGGAAATGCTGGCGGACGTGCTCCTTGCCCCGACGTCCGAGGAACTTGCCCAGCGCGGGGTCCTCGAGTATCTCCCGTGAGCGCTCGGCGCATTCCTCGACGCTTGAGACGAGAAAGCCGGTCGCGCCGTTCTCGATCTGCAGCGGAATCCCGCCCACGTTGCCGCCGATGAACGGACGCGCCTTCCAGATGGCCTCCGAGACGGTCAGGCCGAAGCCCTCGCGCGTGGACTTCTGGATGAGCACGTCCGAGTGCGACTGGAAGGCGTTGACCTCGATCGCTCCCACGTTGTTGAAGTTGTTGAGGATGTGTATGTCGGGGTCGCCGTCCGCGTGGGCGATCGTGGCGTTGAAGAAGTCCCAGCCCTCCGGGTCGTCGCTGGCCATCGAACCGACGAGCGCGAGCTGTACCTCGGGCATCGACTCCTTCACCTGACGGTAGGCGTCGATCACCCCCAGCGGATCCTTCCAGGGATCGAAGCGCGAGACCTGACACATCAGCGGGCGGTCGACGTCGATCCCGAACTGGCCGCACACGAAGGCGGCGTCTTCCGGTGACAGCGCCATGTTCTTCGGCGTCAGCGGATCGATCGCCGGCGGCACGATGTTGACGTGGTCGTCCATCCCCTCGGGCACGTAGGCGGCCATGTGGAACAGCGACGCGGGATAGTCGCGTATGTAGGGAAGCAGCCTGGCGATCGTCGCGGGATTGGGAGTGGAGAGGTCGATGTGGCAGCGCCAGATCCATCCCTTCGCCTTCTCCGGCACGAGGTGAAACAGCGGCGCCGGCTGCGGGTCGTGGACGATGCACACGTCCCAGCCAGCGGACAGCTCGCGCGCGTTCATTTCACCGTAGTGGCGCCACGTCGCCCACTGGTCCTCGTCCAGGTCCTGGGGCGCGCCCTGGAGGGCGTTGTGCATGAGCTTGGTGGCGTTGAAGAACTCTTCACGCCCGTAGATCACCTGCCACTCGACGTCGAGGCCGACGTCGCGCATCAGCGGCACCAGCGTGTACAGGATCTCTGAGACGCCGCCGCCGAAGGCGGTCGCGGAGATGTGCACGACACGCTGCCCCTTCAGGGGCTCCGCCAGCTCACGGATTTCGGCGATGAGCTCCCGCCCGCAGATGTGTGTGTAGTCGGCCAATGACTTGTGGCCTACGGCGACGGGCTGGAGCACGCGGCCGCACGATACCAATGGGTCAAGCCGATACTTCCCATGTGCGAAGGACCGAACATCGATCTATGGTCTACGGCCGATGCTCAACGGACGCCTGTACCGTGCGGCCCTCGTGCCCGTCGTGTTCGCGCTGGCGATCGCGGCGTTCTCGCTGACCAGCCGTCCACGTCCGCTCACGGCCACCCTCGCCCCTGACGCCTTCCAGGGAAGCCGCGCCCTGGCCGAGCTGCACACCCTCGCCGCGGCATACCCCGAGCGGCGTCCCGGCAGCGCCTCAGAGGAGCGGCTCGCCGACAGGATCGCCCGCACCTTCGAAGGCCTCGGTGGCACCGCGGGCGGCGGTTTCTCGGTGCAGGTCCGCCATTTCTCGGGTGCGACGATCGACGGCAACCGGTCGCTGAGCACCGTCGTCGCGACGCGTCCAGGCTCGACCAGCGCCACTCCCATCGTGATCCTCGCCCATCGCGACGCCGCCGGCCGTGGCTCGCAGGCCGAGCTCTCCGGGACGGCCGCACTGCTCGAGCTGGCGCGCGTGTTCGCGGCGCGGGAGACCCGCAGGACGATCGTGCTCGTCTCCACCAGCGGCGGCAGCGGCGGCGCCGCGGGCGCGCGGGACTTCGCCGCCAACGCGCATGGACCCCTGGACGCGGCGATCGTGCTCGGAGACGTCGCCGGCGCCCGCGTCGCCAGGCCGTTCGTCGTGCCCTTCTCCGACGCCTACGGCTCGGCGCCACTGCAGCTGCAGCGCACCCTCGCCGACGCCGTCACCCGCGAGGCCGGCACGAATCCCGGCGGCACGAGCGTGGTCGGCCAGCTCGCCCACCTGACGTTTCCGTTCACCATCGGGGAGCAGGGCGCGCTCGATGCGGCCGGCGTTCCGTCGGTGCTGTTGCAGGTCTCCGGCGAACGTGGGCCCTCCGCGAACGAGCCCGTGAGCCCCGAACGCCTCGAAGGCTCCGGCCGCGCGGTGCTGAGCGCCGTCGACGCTCTGGACGCGGCGCCCGACATCTCCTCGACGATGGAGACCGGCCTGCTGCTGCAGCGCAAGACGCTCCCCGCGTGGGCGCTGCAGCTGGTGCTCGCCGCGCTGCTGTTCGCGCCGCTGCTGCTCGCCGTCGACGGCCTGGCACGCATGCGCCGTCGCCACGCCCCGGTCGGGCGCTGGATGTTGTGGACGCTGACCTGCGCGCTTCCGTTCCTGGCCTGCGCCGTCTTCGCGTATCTCCTTGGCTCGCTCGGCATCCTCGCTGCGGCGCCGCCCACCCCCGTTTTGCCGAGCGCCATGCCCGTGGACGGCGCGGCGGCGGCCGCCCTGGTCGCGGTGGGGCTCGTGCTCGTCTTCGCCTGGCTTCAGTGGCGGGCGCTCGTCCGCCGTCTTGGCTGGGGGTCGCGACCGGACCCCGAGGTGGCG